>JAODAT010000117.1 GCA_025463565.1 Microbacteriaceae bacterium | reverse complement strand
TACAACCTCACCACCTGGGCGAAGGTCGTCGAGTCGGCCGCGGAGGCCAGCGACGGACCGGACCTCAACCGCTGGCTCGACGCGATGGACGCACCTGCCGGAGTGTTCGACGAGCTGGTGTTGCGCCAGCCCTCCTTTCTCACCGGCCTCGCTGCCGCGCTGAATGCCGGCAACCTCGAGAAGTGGGTCGACTGGCTGCGCTGGCAGGTCATCCGGTCTTCTGCCGCCTATCTCTCCGATGCCTTCGTCGAGGCCAACTTCGACTTCTACGGGCGCACGCTCACCGGAACACCGGAACTGCGCGCCCGCTGGAAGCGCGGCGTCTCGCTGGTCGAAGGATCGATGGGCGAGGCGGTCGGCCGCATCTACGTCGAGCGGCACTTCCCGGAGGCGGCCAAGGCGAGCATGGATGTGCTGGTCGGTAACCTCATCGAGGCCTACCGCCAGAGCATCACCGGGCTCGCCTGGATGACGGAGGCGACCCGTGCGCGCGCGCGCGAGAAGCTGGACAAGTTCACCCCCAAGATCGGCTACCCGGTGAAGTGGCGCGACTACTCCACGCTGCAGACCAGCGCCGACGACCTCATCGGCAACGTGCGGGCGACCAGCGAGTTCGAGTTCCAGCGCGAGCTCGGCAAGATCGGCAAACCGCTCGATCTCGACGAGTGGTTCATGACCCCGCAGACGATCAACGCCTACTACAACCCCGGGTTCAACGAGATCGTGTTCCCGGCCGCGATCCTGCAGTTCCCCTTCTTCGACGAGAACCGGGATGCCGCGGCAAACTACGGCGCTATCGGCGCGGTGATCGGCCACGAGATCGGCCACGGCTTCGATGACCAGGGCTCGAAATACGACGGCGACGGCCGCCTCACCGACTGGTGGACCTCCGACGACAAGGCCGCGTTCGAGAAGCTCACCGCATCCCTGATCGCGCAGTACGACGCGCTCGCGCCCGCGGCGATTCCCGACCATCACGTCAACGGCGCGCTCACCATCGGTGAGAACATCGGCGACCTCGGTGGGCTCTCCATCGCCTGGAAGGCGTACCTCATCTCGCTCAAAGGGGGGCAACCACCGGTGATCGACGGCATGACCGGTGCCGAGCGGTTCTTCCTGTCCTGGGCACAGGCCTGGCAGATCAAGATCCGTAATGAGGAGGCGATCCGTCTCATCTCGATCGATCCGCACTCGCCGAACGAGTTCCGCTGCAACCAGATCGTTCGCAATATCGACGAGTTCTATGAGACCTTTGGTGTGAAGAACTCGGATCACCTTTGGCTCGACCCTGAAGAGCGCGTGACTATTTGGTAGCAGCAACCCGGGCAAGCGAACGCCGCGAACGGCTGGGCTCCCCTCCCGAGGGCCGTCATCGTGGCACTGCTGAGAGCGACAGCTTCAGCAGTTCCTTCGCCGCGCTCGGCAAGCTCGCCTACGAGGGCGCCCGGGTCTCGGTCAACGTCGTCGACCTGCGCAGCGGACTCACCCTGCTCTCCATCGACGACCGCGTGGTACTGCCGACGGCGAGCGTCGGCAAGATTCTGCTGCTCATCGAGGTGTCCGCACGAATCACCACGCGTGATGTCGCCGGCTACGGCATCCTCGACAAGACGCCGGGGGACGCGATCGGTCGCGCCGGCCTGTGGCAGCAGCTGCAGGCCCCGGCGCTCCCCGTCGCAGACCTGGCCACGCTAGTCGGCGCGACCAGCGATAACCTGGCGACGAACGTGCTGCTGCGCCAGATCGGACTGGATGCCGTGCGGGCTCGCACGGAATCGCTCGGCCTGTCCCGCACGGCCCTGCTCGACCTGGCGCGCGACCAGCGCGGGCCCGACGACGCCCCCCAGCTCTCCGTCGGCTCGACCGCCGAACTCACCTGGCTGTTCTCCGCGCTGTCCCGCGGGCAGGTCGTCGACCACGTCACCAGCCATCGCGTGCTGGGCTGGCTCGCGCAGAACTCCGACCTCTCGATGGTGGCGAGCGCGTTCGGGCTCGACCCACTGTCGCACCGCACGGCCGATCACGGCATCCAGCTGGTCAACAAGACGGGAGCGGATGTCGGCGTGCGCTCCGAGGTCGGCCTCCTGAGCGGACCGCGCACGAGCGCGGCATACGCGATAACCGTCCAATTCGCGGACGACGGCCTCCCGGCACGCCTCGCCGTGCTCGAGGCGATGCGGGTCGTCGGCTACGACCTGCTCGAGCACGTGCACTAACCAGAGTCCGGTACCCCCCGTTCGTGTCCCCCCTTGTGGGGGATGTCCCCCATATGGAGGACTGTTAGGTTTGATATATCGCCGTGTGGCCGGACCCGAAACCCCGAGCATGGCGTTAACCCGAATTTCAGGCACCCAGCCGCATTGACGTTCCTCGACGTCCGCACGACGGTGGGCGCGCTACCCCGCGCGCCCGACTATGTCCGCGTGCGCCCGAGGGGGACCCGATCCACCTCCCCACCCAGGAGCAGCTCCAATGAAGAGAACCATCGCCGCGATCACCACGATCATTGTGGCCATCGGCCTCGCCGCTGTCGGTGTCACCGGCGCGGCAACCGCGGCCGGCTCGGGCGACCCGGTGCCGTACACGGTCACCGCGACGAGCCTCACGCTTCCGAGCGGCGATGTGTTCTCGGCGAACGGCAACAACGACGGCAACGTGAAGTACATCCCGAGCTCGCAGTATGTCGCGGGCCAGACGTACACCAACCCGGGCGCAAACTGGACGGTCACCAACGTCAACTTCCACCTGGAGAACAAGCCGGGCTTTGGGGCCGGTGTCGAGGGTGCGTCGACACTTCCGTTCAGCATCTCGGGCAGCGACGGTGCCTTCAAGGCGAACCTTCCCACGACCGGCTACTGCATCGTCTGGGTGCAGGTCGGCGGCTACAACCAGCACTTCGGCGAGGGCGGACAGGCTCCGATTTGTTCGGCGACTACCGCCCAGTACGCCGCAGCGGCCACCACGATCATCGGCGCCACATGCCAGGTGGGCCAGACCCTCGACCTCTCGGCCGTCGATCACGCCACCTTCGGTTCGATCACCTACGGCGCAACCCTGCCGGACGGCTCGCGCACCTACAGCGTCACCGCCGCGGCATTCGCCGGGTACACGTTCGTCTCGACCGGCAACAACCAACTCCCGCTGAGCGGCACGCTCGCCGGCCCGCTGACCACCGGATGCTCGACCCAGCCCGCCTGCGTGTCTTCGCCGACGTGGTCGTACACCTACAACCAGAGCACAGCGAGCGGTGTGATCACCGTCACGAAGGCGGGCGCGCACAACGGCGACGTGCTCTGCCAGCCGCTTTACGTGCGGTCGACCACCTGGAACTACATCCTGCCGACCAATGGCACGCCGTCCTGGCCCCAGAGCTTCGATGCCAAGCAGGACATCACGATCTCGACGATCAGCTCCACCGGTGTCGCATACGCCGCGCCCGATGTCACCAACCTGTGCCAGCAGCACGACATCTACGCGACTTTCAGCAGCAACGGCTTCGGCGACCTCACCATCCCGACCCAGCTGAACGGTCCGAACAACCCCTACGAGCCGGCCTTCCTGCACGCCACACTGAGCGGCAAGGGCCCCACCCCGACCTACTCGAACGACACCGACGCTGGCTGCACCAAGACCGCGCCCGCCGCGACCCTCGCCGCCGGCGCCTGCTACTGGGACGCGAGCCAGCAGGGCTCGTTCAAGACCGCGACGCTCAGCTACGACAACTCGAAGTCGAATGTCGCCCTCGAATTCGACGTGACCGGCTACCCGGCTTACACCCGCACGGTTGCCGCGGGGTCGGTCGTGACCGTCTCGCTTCCCGCCTCATCCTCGGGCGGCGTGAGTTACACCGTGACTGCGGGCGGCACGAGTTTCCAGGTGGGAATCGGCGCGTACGCCGAGTGCCCGCCCACGGTGCAGGCCTGCACCACGACCACCGGTCCCGTGCTCTCCACCAACCTGGTGCCGAACGGCTGGGTCTACACAGAGACCCGCGCCCACGGGCACAACGTCTATGTGACCAACGCGCTGCACATCTACACGGACGGCACGACGGATGTCGGCGCCGGCAACGTGAACACCGACAAGGCCGCGGGCTACTACACGCCGGCCGCATCGATCGCCCTGTCGGCGATCGGATACCCGAGCATCGACTACAGCTCGACCTCCGGGTCGCTGCCGGGCATCCAGCTGATCATCGACACCAACAATGACGGCGTCGCCGACGCCACCCTGGTCTATGAGAGCGGTATGGGCTCCAACCCGACCGGTCTCGCCTCGAGCGCCACCGGCAAGTGGTGGGCGACCAAGGACCTCGGCGTGGGCGACGCGAGCGCCCCGAACCCGAGCTACCAGAAGTCGTGGGGAACCCTCAACGAGTACCTGAAGAAGTACCCGGACGCCCGTATCACGTCGATCGGCTACTCCCTCGGCTCGGGTGCGAAGGGTGACGGTCTCATCTCCGGCATCACCGCCGGTTGCGAGAACTTCACCTTCAACCAGGTGAACGCGCCCACCGCCGCTCCCGCACCGGTCACCTTCCAGGATGTCTGTGGAAAGGCCAGTGACGCCGTCTTCATCCCGACCCCGGGGGCCGGCGACCACTACACGTACACGAAGACGGTCGACACCCGGGATGCCGACGGCGTCGGCACGGTGACGGTCGTCGCGACCGCGAACGCCAACTACGCCTTCCCGGCGGGCACCGTCGCGTCGTGGTCGCACACCTTCCAGTCCGACAGTGCGCTGAACTGCACCGATATCGCCGGTGACCCGACAGCGCACAACCCGGCTTGCAACGCGGTCGACGGCACGATCACGTCGGGCTACATCACGGTCATCGCGTCGACGGGAATCGTCTACACGATCCACAATGACGCCGACGGTGCGGCGACCACTCACGACGTCACGACCACGTCGGGTAACACCAACCTGGCGGCGGGCAACTACACGGTGACCGCGGCCGCGGTCTCACCATTCGTGTTGAGCCACGCGATTGCGCCGTTCACGCCGCTGGTCGTCGGGGCCGCCCCGACGAACTGCCAGCTGACAACCTTCGCCCAGTTCACCCCGGAGGTGTCCGCCGTCAGCCCGAGCTGCTCGAACGGCGTCGCCACCGGCGGCTACATCCTGATCGACCCGAACGACGGCCTGAACTACTTCATCGGTTCGACGCAGCTGACCGCGGCAAAGACCCCGATGGCCCCCGGCACGTATTCGGTGCTCGCCAGGGTGACCGACCCGGCTGACACGATCGACACACGAGTGCCGAACCCGATGTCGGTCGTCATCTCCAAGCTCGTAACGAGCTGCGCACAGCTCACCACGCTGGCCTTCACCGGCGGCGCAGGACCGAGCGGATTCCTCATCGCCTCGGCCGTACTGTTGCTACTGGGTGGTGCGCTCATCTTCACCAGGAAGCCGCGCAACCCACGCCACACCATTGCGTAGCCGGCATCCGCAGGCGGACCGTCCCCTGTTCACGGGACAAAAAGCTTGTCGCAACTACTGTGCCGTGGTACTTTCGGGATTGCACCTGAGGTGGGTACCCGAATTCCCGCCTGACCCGACAGTGTGTTTTCTAGAAGGTGATAACCCGATCACGTTTTCTCTGACCGACGCTCTGAGTCGTCGTGTCACCCCCGCTCTCCCCTAGCGAATCGCCGTACCCAGCGGCAGCCCCCTTACCCTGCACGACAGCACCACCCTGTACCCGAACCAGGAGATTCACCCGAAATGAAGAAGATTCTCGCCATCCTTGCGACGGCATTTCTCGGCATCGGCCTCGCCACGATCGCAATCGCGGGCCCCGCCTCCGCCCATGACAACGCCGTTAACGCGTCAGCGGCCTGTAACACCGCCGACGGTACCTGGACGGTGACCTGGACCGTCGCCAACGACTACGGATTGACCGAGACGATCGAGTCGTCGACCCCCGCGATCGTTCCCCTCTCCACCACGTTCGGGGCGGTCGGTAGTGCGACGGCAACCCAGTCGTTCCAGCAGAAGGGCGTCACGTCTCCGCAGGCCATCACCCTCACTGTGGGCGGCAAGTGGAGCGACGGCTTCACGACCACCGATAGCGGATCTATCACCAAGGCGCAGTTCGTCGGCGGCTGCTCGATTCCCAAGACGCAGGTCGTCCTCGGCAACTTCACCTACGTGGATCCCACCTGCCAGGTGCCGACCGGGTCTTATACCGTCCCGACGACTGCCAACCTCACCTACACCCCCGGCCCCGGCACCTACACCGGCATCACGGCAGGCACGACGGTCACGGTGAACGCGGCGGTCACCGACGCGACCAAGTACGTGCTCACCGGGCCCGCTAGCTGGTCTCATAGCTTCCCCGCTGCTCCGGTGGGTTGCACGACGATCATCACGCCTGTCCAGCCGACGGTGAAGGTCATCACCGCCTGCAACACGGACGGCTCCGTCACCTGGACCGACATCCCCGGAACGATCCACTACGCGCTCACCGTCGGTGACGGCAAGTCCGGCGCATACGAGGTGACCGCGTACGCGGAGGGCAACAACGTATTCGCCGGCAACGTGACGAGCGTCGTGGTGAAGTCGGGCAACCTCGGGGCGAAGACCACCTGTGTCACCATCCCGCACGACCCGACCGCGACCGACATCACCTGCGTGCAGGACATCAACGCTGGTACCCAGTCGAAGGTCGGCGGCTCGATCACCGTCACGCCCATCACGGGCGTGCAGTACACGATCACCGGCGGCACCATCGTGGCTCCGGTCGTCATCACCGGTACGACAGGCGCCGCGCCCATCGTGACGACGTTGCCCGCCGGATCGTACACGGTGACGCCGTCCGCGCTCGCCGGGTTCACGCTGACGAACACGGCAGCGATTCCCCTGAAGATCGTGGACAACTCGGGTCTCTGCATTCCGACCCTTGCGCAGTTCACCCCCTCTGTGACGGCGATCAGCCCGAGCTGCTCGACGGCAACGGGCTACATCGTGATCGACCCGGCCGACGGCCTGAACTACTTCCTCGGCGCGACGCAGCTCACGGCTGCGAAGACGCCGGAGAAGCCGGGCACCTACTCGGTGCTCGCGAAGGTGACCGACCCGGCCGACACGATCGACAAGCGAGTGCCGAACCCGACTACGGTGGTCATTTCGCCGAGCACCACCGACTGCGGACAGCTGACGACGCTGGCCTTCACCGGTGGCAACCTGGTCGGCGGCGGATTCCTCGCCTCGTCCGCACTGCTGTTCATGGCCAGCGGGGTCTTCCTCGCCCGCTCACGTAAGCAGAAGATGGCCTCATAGGGGCAACATCGGCTGGTCCGCTAACGGATCAGCCGGCCGGCCGGCGTGTACAGCAGCCGGCTGACTAAGCGAGCAGGTCATCCTCACGGGCGGCCTGCTCGCTTTGCTGTGCGGCCCCGAGCTCGACGCCGAACAGGGCGGTGACGCCCGCGGTGAAGGAGTCTCCGTCGCCCGAGCGCGCGAGTTCGCGGGCGCGCACCGACGGGGTGTGCAGCAGAACGCCGGCCAGGTGACGCAGGGCCGCCTCGGTGATGCCGTCGGCATCCCCGCGCTTGCGGGCCCGCTCGATCTCGCTGTCCAGAATCTCGAAGACGTGGGCGCGCAGTGCAACGATCGCCGGGGCGAGCCGCTGCTCGGCGGCGCCGGCCGCGAACTCGCTGGCGGCTTCGCTCACCATCGCGCGGGCGTCATCCGCCGCGCTCAGCTCGTCGAGCGGGGCATGCACGCTGATCGTCTCGAGGTCGAGCAGTTCGATGCCCTCCAGCGCCGCAACCGCAGGGTCGATGTTGCGGGGCAGGCCGAGGTCCACCAGGATGCGACGCCGGCCGCCACTCAAATGAGCGGGGCCGATCACCGGCAGTTCGCTGCTCGTACAGGTGATCACCACGTCGGCATCGGCGAGCGCGTCATCGAGCGATGACGCCACACCCACCCCGTGACGCAGGGCGAAGGCATCGCCTCGGCCCGAAACCGAGTGCACGGTGATGTCGGTGACGCCGCGATCCCGGAGGGCCGCGAGGGTGGTGCCGGCGTACTGACCGGTTCCGACGACGAGAACGCGCGCGGCCGACCAGTCGGTCACCCGGCTGCTGACCAGTTCGAGGGCGAGACGCACCAGCGAACGGCCGACACCGCCGATCGCGGTCTGGTTCTTCACGCCGCGCGCGGTGTGGGATGCCTGCTGGAACAGCCGCTCCAGGCCGGACGATGTCGTGCCGGCGGCGCGGGCATCCTGAAGCGCCCTGCGCACCTGGCCAGAGATCTCATCCTCGCCGAGGATGACGGACTCGAGCCCGGAGGAGACAGCGAACAGGTGCTCGGCGACCTCGTTCTCGTAAACCACCCGCACAGAGGAGCGCAGCTCCTCCACATCGACGCCGCTCGTTGCGCTCACGACGTCCATCGCGTTCTCGACGGCGACCGCGCTCGCCGCGGTCAGTGGCTCGTCGATGTCGAGGTAGGCCTCGAAGCGGTTGCAGGTGGCGAGCACCACGACACCATTGACGAAATCGCTCGTTTCGACCAACCGGCCCGCGGCGATGGGTGCCCCGATCGACAGCTTCTCCAGAAGGTCGAAGCTCGCGTTGTGGTGACTAGACGTGAGGCACAGGAGCACTGCCTCAGCCTACGTCCGCTGGCTGTAAGGTGCCTCATCCATACTGGGAGGGTGACCCTGCCCACAGACCATCCGCTCATCGACGGGCGCACCTCCCACTCCCCTTTGGTGCGCGCGTACCGGGGTGACCGGCCCGATCGCCTTCCGGTCTGGTTCATGCGCCAGGCGGGCCGCTCGCTGCCCGAATACCGCGAGCTGCGCGTCGGCACGGCAATGCTGGACGCCTGCCTCAACCCCGAACTGTCCAGCGAGATCACCCTCCAGCCGGTGCGTCGCCACGGCGTGGACGCGGGAATCTTCTTCAGCGACATCGTCGTGCCGCTGAAGCTCGCCGGGGTCGACGTGGCCATTGTGCCCGGGCGCGGGCCGGTACTCAGCGCCCCGATCGCGAGCGCCGCCGACGTGGCAGCACTGCGCCCGCTCGAGCCCGACGCGCTCGCGCCGATCAGCGAGGGCGTCGCCCGCACGGTGACCGAGCTCGGGTCCACCCCGCTGATCGGGTTCGCGGGAGCCCCGTTCACGCTCGCCGCCTACCTCGTCGAGGGTGGGCCATCCAAAGACCACCTCGCCGCGCGCACACTGATGCACGCCGACCCCGCCACCTGGAACGCCCTGCTCGGCTGGGCGGCGGACGTCACCGGCGCGTTCCTTCGCGCCCAGGTTCTCGCGGGGGCGAGCGCGGTGCAGCTCTTCGACTCCTGGGTGGGATCACTGTCGGTCGCGGATTACGAGGCTCACGTCGCGCCGTTCTCGGCCCGGGCGATCGCCCACGTGAAAGATCTCGACGTGGCGATCGTGCACTTCGGTGTGGGCACTGCGCACCTGCTGGGGTCGATGCACGCGATCGGGGCCGACGTCATGGGAGTCGACGACCGCATTCCGCTGGATGAGGCGTCCGTGCTGTTGGGCACCGATGTGCCTCTGCAGGGCAACATCAACCCGGCGCTGCTCGCCGCGCCGTGGCCGGTGCTCGAAGCGCACGTGCGCGACGTTATCGAGCGCGGTCGCGCGGCCAGGTCGCATGTGCTCAACCTGGGGCATGGTGTTCCGCCGGACACCGACCCCGACGTGCTCACCCGCATCGTCGCGCTCGCGCATGCCTAATGCGACGGCGATCGTCGTCGGCGGGGGAGTCGCTGGCCTGGTCATCGCGAGGGATCTCGCTGCCGGCGGGATGTCGGTCACCGTGCTCGAGGCGAGCGACCACCTGGGCGGTAAAGTGGCCCGCCACCGCGTCGCCGGGGTCGACCTGGATGCGGGGGCGGAGAGCTTCGCCACCCGCCAGGGCACGGTGGCCGCGCTCGCCGCGGAACTCGGGCTCGAGGTCGTCGCGCCGCGTGCCTGCCCGGCATGGCTCAAACCGGCGGAAGGCGAACCCCTGCCGCTTCCCGCGACGAGCCTGCTGGGAATCCCCGGCGATCCCATCGCGCCGGATGTGATCGCCGTGATCGGCCTTCCGGCGGCGGAGCGTGCGCACCTCGACGCCGCGCTTCCGATCGAAGTGGGTTCCGACGAACGCACGCTGGGTGGCCTCGTGCGCGCGCGGATGGGCGATGCCGTTCTCGAACGGCTGGTCGCGCCGATCGTCACCGGCATCCATTCACGCCACCCAGACGAGCTCGAGCTCGACGTCGTGGCGCCCGGGCTCAGGGCCGCGCTCCGGCGCGAGGGCTCGCTCGCCGCCGCGGTGCGCACGCTGCGCGCGGCCGCGCCGGCCGGGTCGGCCGTTGCGGGCATCCGCGGTGGTATCTACGAGCTCGTGGCCGCGCTGGTCGCGGATGCCGAACGGCTCGGGGTGGTCATCCGGGTGAACGAGCCGGTCAGCGGTGTAGAAGCTCACGCTGTGCTGGCAGGAGACTCGTGGCTCGAGGCGGACCACGTGGTTCTCGCCACGCCGCTCGACGCTTCCGGTGAGACGACGATCACCCTGGTGACGCTGGTGGTCGACCTGCCGGCACTCGATTCGGCGCCGCGGGGCACAGGCCTGCTGGTCGCGGCGGGCGCGGAGGGTGTCTCCGCGAAGGCGCTCACCCATTCGACGGCGAAGTGGGCGTGGCTGGCGTCGGCCGTTCCCGCTCACCGGCAGGTCATCCGACTCTCCTACGCGACTACGCCTCCTGACGCTCGCGCGACCGCCGTGTCGGATGCGGAAGCGCTTCTCGGCGTGACGCTGCCGGAGGTGCTCGGATTCGACGTCGTCGGCTGGCCCGCTGTGCCGCCGAAGGCCTCGGCGCCAGCCGGCGTGACGGTCATCGGCGAGAGCGTTTCCGGCACCGGGCTGGCGGCCGTTATTTCCGGCGCAAGAAAAGAAGCTGAACGTTTGCTGGGAGGGGTAGCGAGTTAGGTGCCGGAGGCTACTCTTGGCGTTGACCCGGTCCTTTCGTGTGATTCGGGCACGACGAAATCAGGAGTGATCATGCGAGGCAGAGTACTTCTCGTTGTCGGATTGGCAGTGGGATACGTGTTGGGAACCCGTGCCGGCCGGGAGAAGTACGACCAGATGGTTGCCCAGGCGCAGAAGCTCTGGAATGACCCTCGCGTGCAGAAGCAGGTCAAGACCGCTGAGCAGTTCGCCAAAGACAAGGCTCCGGATGTCGTCGACTTCGTGACGGACAACGCCAAGAAGGTCGCGGCCCAGGTGGGTTCCCGTTCGACAGCATCCAAGTCGTCGACCACCAAGCCGGTGACGAAGCCGCGCACCGCGGCGCCCAAGACCAGCACCGCGAAGTAGCCGTCGTGAGCGACGACACCACCACCAAGCGGTCGGTGTTCGGCCTGATCGCCGACCTCCCCCACCTCTTCGCCAACCTCGTCAAGGCCGAGCTCGAGCAGCTCAAGAACGAGATGATCGAAAAGCTCAAGCACGCAGGCATCGGCATCGGGCTGTTCGCTGGCGCCGGAGTGTTCGCCTTCTTCATGGTGGGCGTCTTCCTCGCTGCAGCCGTGCTCGGCTTCGCCACCTTCCTACCGGGCTGGCTGGCCGCGCTCATCGTGGCCGGCATCCTGCTGGTCATCACCATCGTGCTCGTGCTGATCGGTCTCGCACAGGTGAAGCGTGGAGTGCCGCCGGCGCCCACCGAGACGATGAAGAGCGTGCGTAAAGACGTGAACGCCATCAAGGGAATTGGAAAGCGAAGCGCATCATGACGGACTCAATCGACACAACGCGCGCCCAGCTCGAGTCGACGCTCGACGCCATCGAAGACAAGCTCAACGTTCCCAAACAGGTGGGGCGACTTCGGGCCAGGGCGATGAACTCGTACCGGTCGAACCCGATCCCGTGGATCGTCGGCGCGACGGCCGCGGTCATCGCCGTCGGCGGCATCGTCGCCTGGGCCATCCTCAGTGGAGACGACTAACGGCTTGATTTCCACCGCAGGCGCTCGCTTTGGTTTCTCACAGCGGGCCGGGGGAGGATAGCTGCTATGAGCACCGTGCCGGACCCGAGCGGCTACACCCTCTGGGCAGTTTTTCGGCGTGAGTCGACCGTCGAGATCGAGACGCTTCGAGCTGCCTCGTCCGCCATCGAGGCACGCGGCATCACCATCCGCGGCTTCTACGACGTCTCCGCCATGCGAGCGGATGCCGACCTGATGGTCTGGCTGCACGGTGGCGCGCCCGAGACGCTGCAATGGGCATTTCGCGAAATCCGCAGGTCCGGACTCACGCCGGTCTGGAACGCGATGGGCGTTCACCGCGACGCCGAGTTCTCGGCCAATCACCTGCCGTCGTTCATGCGCGGCAGGGAGCCGGAGGCCTGGATCACGGTGTACCCGTTCGTGCGATCGTACGAGTGGTACATCCTGCCCGACGAGGAGCGACGGGCGATGCTCGGCGAGCACGGCCGCAAGGGCAGCGAGTACTCGCAGGTGCTCGCCAATACGGTCGCGTCCTTCGCCCTGGGCGACTACGAGTGGATCCTGGCCCTCGAGGCGCCAGAGCTGGTCGACCTCGTCGACCTGATGCGTCACCTGCGACAGACCGACGCCCGCCGCCACGTGCGCGAAGAGGTGCCGTTCTATACGGGACGCCGCATCACGCTCGATGAGATCGCCGAGGTGCTGTCGTGACCGACGGCTTCGTCGAGGAGCCGACGCGCTACGACGCCATCCTGCTCGCCAGCTTCGGCGGGCCGGAGGGCCAGGACGACGTCATCCCGTTCCTGCGCAACGTCACGCGCGGGCGGGGCATCCCCGAGGAGCGACTCGAAGAGGTGGCACACCACTATCGCGAGTTCGGCGGTGTGAGCCCCATCAACGACCAGAACCGTGAGCTGAAGGCTGCGATCGAGGCGGAGCTGGAGCGCCGGGGAATCGACCTGCCGGTGCTCTGGGGCAACCGCAACTGGGCGCCGTACCTGAAAGACGCCATGGTCGAGGCGGGCGAGCGCGGCTACACCCGGCTGCTCGCCATCGGCACGAGCGCGTACAGCTCGTACTCCAGCTGCCGCCAGTACCGCGAGGACTACGCTCTCGCGCTCACCGAGTCGGGCCTCGACGGCACCATCCAGATCGACAAGGTGCGGCAGTTCTTCGACCACCCCGGCTTCGTCGAGCCGTTCATCGAAGGGCTCGCCGTCGCACTCGACGAGGTGGCCAACCGGGGCATTGCACTCGCAGACACCCACGTGCTGTTCACCACTCACTCGATCCCCTCCACGGATGCCGCGAAGAGCGGCCCCGCCGAGCGCGGCTTCGGCGACGGCGGCGCCTACCAGGCGCAGCACCTCGCGGTCGCGGAGGTCGTGATGGCCGCCGCCGGCCCGGGGCTCGCCTGGGATCTCGTGTTCCAGTCGCGCAGTGGCCCGCCCACCCAGCCGTGGCTGGCGCCCGACATCAACGACGCCATCCGCGACCTGGCCGCCACCGGTACGAAGGCCGTCGTCATGGTGCCGCTCGGTTTCGTGAGCGACCACATGGAAGTGAAGTGGGACCTCGACACCGAGGCGATGGAGACGGCCGACGAGGTCGGCGTCCTCGGGCTACGGGTTCCGACGCCCGGTGTGCATGCCGCTTTCGTCAGTGGGCTGGTCGACCTGGTGCTGGAGCGACGTGACGGCGTGCCCGTCGCCGAGCGCCCATCGGTCACCGCGCTCGGACCCTGGTACGACATCTGCCGGTCGGGCTGTTGCGAGAACGTGCGACTCGGCTTCAAGCCGGCGCTCGCCGGGGTGGTCCCGTGAGGTTGGGAACCCGGGGCAGTGCCCTGGCGCTCGCGCAGTCCGGACAGGTCGCTGCTGCTATCACGAAGGCCACCGGTGAGGCGGTCGAGCTCGTCGCCATCTCCACCGAGGGTGACCATTCGTCGGCCTCTCTTGCGAGCCTCGGCGGCACCGGAGTGTTCGCGAGCGCTCTGCGTGAGGCCCTGCTGGCGGGAGAGTGCGACCTGGTGGTGCACTCGCTCAAAGACCTGCCTACCGATGGCTACCCGGGGCTGCGACTGGGCGCAATCCCTAAGCGTGCCGATGCCAGGGATGCCCTCATCGGTTCTACGCTCGCCGCCCTCGAGCCAGGGGCGAAGGTGGGAACCGGTTCGCCGCGCCGAGTCGCGCAGCTGCGCGCGGCACGTGCAGACATCGACGTCGTCGACCTGCGTGGCAACGTGGACACCCGCATAGCGAAGGTGGGCGCCGGACTGGATGCCGTGGTCCTGGCGCTGGCGGGCCTGTCGCGGCTGGGTCGTCTCGACGAGGTCACTGAGACGTTCGAGCTCGGCGACTGGCCCACCGCGCCCGGCCAGGGCGCTCTGGCGCTCGAGGTTCGCGATGATGGCGCTTCCGTCATCGATGCGGCCCTGAAGGCCGTCGACCACACCACGAGCAGGCTCACCGTTCTCGCGGAGCGTGCGGTGCTCGCCCAGCTCGAGGCCGGTTGTGCGGCGCCGATCGGAGCGACCGCTGTGCTCGACGGCGAACTGCTCTTTCTCTCGGCGACCGTCTATGCGCCCGACGGGTCGTCATCCCTCACCAGCGCGCACGCGCTCGTCATGGAGGGCTCGCACGCCGAGCGCGCCCTCCTGCCGACCGAACTCGGTGAACGTGTTGCCGCCGAACTGCTGAAGCTCGGCGCGGCCGACCTGGCGCCGCTCGGAGCCGGATCGTGAGCGCTGGCAAGCCGCTGGCCGGCTGGCGGGTGCTGGTGCCGCGCGGCGGCAAGTGGGGCGACGGGGTCGCGGCGAGTCTTCGTGGATACGGCGCCATCCCGGTGATCGCCCCGATGATCAACTTCGCCAGCGCTGAGAACCCGGTGGAACTCTCCGATGCCCTGAAGCGGCTCGAAGGCGGCAAGTTCGACTGGCTGGTGATCACGAGTGCGACGACGGTCGACGTGCTGGTCAGCCAGCAGGTGACGTTGCCGCCGACCACGCGCATCGCGGCCGTTGGCGAGACCACCGGCGCGGCGCTCACGCTGGCCGGCTACCGGGTGGACTTCGTTCCGGAGACGGACAACTCGGCGCGCGGCCTCGTCAAGGAATGGCCGGCGTCGGAGATCACCGGGCGGGTGCTGATTCCGCAGTCCGACATTGCGGAGCCGACCCTGGTCGCCGGCCTCGGCGCGCTCGGGCTCGACGCCGAATTCGTGACCGCCTACCGAACCGTTGGAGTGCCCGTCGCGGAACACATCGCCGCTGACGTCACTTCCGGCCGCATCCGCGCCGTGCTGGTCACATCCGGCAGCGTTGCTCGGCAGATGCAATCGCAGCTCGCGCCACTGCCGGAGGAGACCGTGGTCGCGGCCATCGGCCCGCGAACGGCGTTCGACGCGCGAGCGGCGGGGCTCACCGTGCACGTGATCGCGGAATCCAGGTCGGCGGCCGGCCTCGTCGATGGCCTGGCCGAGTACGCCGCGAACCTGGAGACCGATGACTGACGGCCCCCGAATCCGTCCCCGTCGCCTGCGCAATACGCCGGCGATGCGCAGGCTCGTCGCAGAGACGCGCCTGCACCCCGCGGAGTTCATCCTGCCGATGTTCGTGCGTGAGGGGGTGAGCGAGCCGGTTGCGATCTCGTCAATGCCGGGAGTGGTGAACCACTCGCTCGACAGCCTGCGCCGCGCAGCCGTCGAGGCGGCCGCGGCCGGTGTCGGCGGCCTCATGCTGTTCGGCATCCCGGAGCACAAAGACGCGATCGGGTCGGGCGCGACCGATGAGAACGGCATCCTCAATGTCGCCACCCGCGCGATCGTCGCCGAGGTGGGTGACGCGATCGTCGTACAGACCGACCTGTGCCTCGACGAGTTCACCGACCACGGCCACTGTGGCGTTCTGGATGCCGAGGGCCGCGTGGACAACGACGCCAGCCTGGTGCGCTACCGCGAGATGGGCCTCGCCCAGGCTGCGGCCGGCTCGCACCTGTTGGGTCTCAGCGGAATGATGGACGGCCAGGTCGCCGCCGTGCGCGACGCCCTCGACGTTAATGGTTTCCCCGACACCGCCCTCCTCGGCTACGCGGCGAAGTATGCGTCGGCTTTCTACGGTCCGTTCCGGGAAGCGGTCAATTCCGCACTGCAGGGCGACCGCCGCAGCTACCAGCTCGACCCGGCCAACCGTCGTCAGGGTGCGCGCGAGGTGCAGCTCGATGTCGAGGAGGGCGCGGACATCGTCATGGTGAAGCCGGCGATGAGCTACCTCGATGTGCTGGCGGACGCCGCGGCGACCAGTCCCGTTCCGGTCTGGGCGTACCAGGTATCGGGCGAGTACTCGATGATCGAGGCGGCGGCGGCCAACGGCTGGATCGACCGTCGCCGGGCGATCGAGGAGTCGCTGGTCGGCATCCGCCGGGCCGGCGCCGGGGCGATCCTCACCTACTGGGCCGTCGAGGCCGCGGGCTGGCTGCGCTCGTGAGCAATGACAGCGAGTTCGCGCGAGCGAAGCGTTCCATTCCCGGCGGCGTGAACTCGCCGGTGCGGGCGTACGGCTCGGTCGGCGGAACGCCCCGGTTCATGGTGTCTGCCCGTGGCCCGTACATCACGGATGCCGACGGCCGCGAATACGTCGACCTGGTCGCGTCGTGGGGTCCGGCGATTCTGGGGCATGCGCATCCGGCCGTCGTGAAGGCGGTGCAGGACGCCGCCGCGCGGGGACTCTCGTTCGGCGCCACCACTCCTGGAGAGACCGAGCTGGCCGAGCTGGTGCGCGAACGCGTGAGCGTCGGCGACCAGCGCCCGCTCGAGCGGCTGCGGCTGGTGTCCACCGGCACCGAGGCGACGATGACCGCCATCCGTCTCGCTCGCGGGTTCACCGGTCGCGACCTGCTGGTGAAGTTCGCCGGTCACTACCACGGTCACTCCGACGGGCTGCTCGCCGAGGCGGGGTCTGGCGTCGCGACACTTGCCATGCCGGGGTCGGCGGGCGTGACTGCGGCAACCGCTGCCCAGACTCTCGTGCTCCCGTACAACGACCTGTCCCTGGTCCGTGCTGTTTTCGAGCAGCGTGGAAGCGAAATCGCCGCGGTGATCGTCGAGGCCGCCCCCGCGAACATGGGCGTCGTGCCGCCCACCCGCGGGTTCAACCGCGCGCTCGCCGGCATCGCCCGCGAACACGGGGCTCTCGTGATCTTCGACGAGGTGCTCACCGGCTTCCGGGTGGGATCGGCCGGATGGTGGGGGCTCGAGGCCGCCCGTGTCGTACCCGACGGGGCTGGCTGGGCACCCGACCTGTTCACGTTCGGCAAGGTCATCGGCGGTGGCATGCCGCTCGCAGCCCTGGGCGGTCGCGCGGATGTCATGGACCACCTCGCCCCACTCGGCCCGGTCTACCAGGCCGGCACGCTCAGCGGTAACCCGGTCGCGGTCGCCGCGGGCATCGCGACGCTGCGGCTGGCAGATGCCGCGGTCTACTCGAAGCTGGACGCGACGGCGGACACGATCGCGACCGCGACCTCTTCCGCCCTGACCGCGGAGGGCGTCGAACACGTCATCCAGCGCGCCGGCAACCTGTTCTCGGTGGCGTTCGCCCCGACGGCACCCCGCAACTATGCCGAGGTGAAGGCGCAGGATGCCTTCCGTTATCCGCCGTTCTTCCACGCGATGCTTGACGCGGGGGTGTCGCTGCCCCCGTCGGTGTTCGAGGCCTGGTTCGTCACGGCCGCGCACGACGACGCCGCGGTCTCCCGCATCCTCGATGCGCTGCCGGCTGCGGCCAAGGCCGCTGCTTCCGCTTAAGACTCGTCCAACCTCCTGAAGTGCCCCCCGAGCGAGGGCGAAAAGATTTTCGAAAAATCTTTGTTTGGGGGGTGCATTAGAGCACACTCCGTCACCTAGTCTACGAAACGTAGGATTTCCTCCATCGTTTTCTAGGCAGGCCAAAATGCGTCGAGCAGTGTTCGTTTCCCTCGTGACAGTCGTGTCGTTGGTGTCAGCGGTTTTCGTATCGCTGCCCGCGCAGGCGGCCACGATCTCTCCGCGTCCCGTCCCGTTGGTGTCTTCGCCTACGGTGACCGACCCGAGCAGCGTCGAGCCGACGGGCACGTTCGACGAGGACGACTCGGTGGCGGCGCCGAATGTGACGAGCGCCGCAAAGAGCACCGTGAAGACTCCCTCAGCGAAGGTTGCGTTCGATCAGGCTTCTGCCACTCTCACGAGCCGGGACGCGTACTCGAATACCTACACGGACAAGAACGGGCTGCACCAGCGTGAGGTGTCGGCGTCGGTGATCAATGTCAAGGTCGCGGATAAGTGGCAGCCCTCTTCCACGACTCTGACCGACGCTGCGTCGGGCGGCTTGGAGGATGTGAATCAGCCGTTGGCGCCGAAGTTCGCGGCCAAGGCGGACTCGTCGCAACTTTTGACGGCAACGAGCGCGGGTCATACCGTGACGTTCTCTCTCAAGAATGCAGCGGCCTCGACGATCGAGCATCCGACGATTCCGCTGACCTCGATCGGTGACGACCAGGCGGTCTATGAGTCGGTGTTGCCGAACACCGACTTGCATTACCAGGTGACCCCGGGCGAGGTCAAAGAGTCGATCTTGGTGAAGAAGCTGCCGGCCGCTGGCACGACCTACACCTGGACGGTGGATGCTCCGGGATTGCTCCTCGAGCGTGACCAGTACAACGACCTGCTGTTCAAGGACAGCACCGGCACGGTCGTCTTCACCATGCCGGTTCCGGTGATGTATGACTCGTCCGGCAAGGACGGTGTTCGGCAGGCCGCCCTGACCAACGTTTCGTATGACCTGGTGCACAGTTCAGGGTCGAAGTGGACGATCACGCTCACCCCCGACCGAAAATGGTTGACCAGTTCGGCTCGCGTCTATCCCGTGGTCATCGACCCGGTGGTAGACCCCGGTTCCGACGACGTGCATTCCTTCAAGTCCAGCGGCGCGACCTTCACCGGGAAGGCGTATGTCGGAAACACCGCGGAGGCATCCGGCAATTATTATTGGCGCGCGATTCAGCACTACAACTACGAGCAGCTGTTCGGCACTCACGTTGTGGGCACGACGTTGAATGCTTACGCGACGACGGCAGCCGCGAACTGTGCGGCCGGTGGCGTGTATCAGGCAACAAATTTCAGCTACAACGGTGTCGGTGGCCAGCTCGGTGGGTTGACGATCTGCGGGAACGGCAGCTCGAACAGCACGGGCGACGCCGGAATAACCCAGGCGATCGCGTCGTGGGTGAACTGCGGCTGTGCCGGCGGTTACCTGATGATCACCGGCGCTGAGGGGAGCGCCTACACCTTCAAGGCCTTCAATTCCGACCTTGACATCTACTACGAGGACTTCCCCTCGGTGAGCGGTGTGACTGCGGCGACACCGGTCAACGGGGCGAAGGCGCCGCTCATGCCGATCCTGGAAGCGACCGGCAATGACCCGGCCGGGACCGGCCTGTACTACCAGTACGACTTCAGTACCTCTCCGACCTTCGCGACCATCGCATTCAGTTCGGGTCAACAGAATGCGGGCCCGTACCAGGTTCCGCAGAACAAGCTCGCTGCCGGGACCAAGTACTACTACCGCATAACAACCTGGGATGGGTACGACGGCTGGTACGGAGTCTCCGATCACCGCACGGCCACCAATGCAGCCTGGTCCTTTGTTACGAACACGCCGCCGCCGACGCCTCCGCAGGCATCCGTGGTGCCGGGCAATGGTGATGTGGTGACGAGCCTCACCCCGACGTTCAGTACGCCGACAGTGGTAGCCCCTGACGGGAACCCGGTCACGTATCAGTTCCGGGTTTCGACGGGCACGGATGGAAAGTCGGGACAGGTGACCACCTCGGGCTGGTTGCCGGCACCGGCCACTGGTCCGGTGACGTGGACTCCGCCGGTCGGGATGTTGCAGGACGGCGGGACATACACACTGTCCGTCCTCACCAATGACGGAATCGACCAGTATGCGGATCCGTCCTGGGAGACTCACTTCACCGTCAACCTGCGCGTCGGCACATCCGGTCCGTCGCCGACGGACACGGCCGGCCCGGTGACGGTGAACCTGGCGAACGGAAATGTGAACCTGAGTTTCGCGTCTCCGACGGTGTCGACGGTGGGCGGGCCGATGGGGTTGTCGTTCGCATACAACTCCCTGCAGGCCGCGAACCAGTTCCGGGGATTGACCGGCACGTACTACAACGCGTTGAACCCGGGGCAGACATCGACGACCGATTTCAATTTCACCGGCCGGACTCCCGTTTTGACTCGCACCGATCCGGGGGTCTCATTCGATTGGGGCACCGGGGCTCCGGCCCCTCAGGTACCGGCCAACTATTTCCTGGCCAAGTGGACCGGTTTCGTGCAGTTGCCCACAACAGGTGGCCCCTATACGTTCGGCGTTGCCAGTGACTCTGGAGTGAAACTCTCGGTGGGTGGCTCGCAGCTCATCGACCAGTGGTCGGCTGCGCCGTCAGGCACCCAGTGGGCGACCACCAATTCGGGGTCGTCGACGACGCCGATGCCGATCGAGTTGGACTATCACGACACCACCGGCGGAGCAGCGGTGCAGCTGTGGGTGAAGGATGCCAGCGGTAAAGCGGTCATCGTTCCAGCCAGTTGGTTTACGACGACGTTCCAGTTCCTTCCGGCCGGCTGGTCGGCGTCTGCGCCGATGGTCGGGTCGGCGGGCGAATACGTTTCCGCGCAGGTGCTCGACACCTCCGTGGCGCTGACCGATGTGTCGGGTACGGTGCACACCTACACGAGAGCGTCTTGGGGCGGATACACGGCCCCCGTCGGCGAGTACGGGGTGCTGTCGTTGACCAACTCGGGACTGGTCGTTCTGACGGATAGTGACGGCACGGTCTACAGCTTCAACGCGCAGGGTCGGGTTGCTACGGTGACCCCTCCGACCGATTCACGCAAACCTGCCACACCGATCGCCACCTACCGGCCCGGCACTGGCCAGGTCGACCGCATCTCCGATCCGGTCTCCGCATCCGGTTCTCCGGTGACCTATAGCCGTCAGGTTGTGTTCGCATACTCCGGCGACACGGCAGCGTCCGTCGGCCTGAGTAGTGCCGACACCGACGGCCGCAACGCGAACGTCGCGGGGAGCGCATGCCAGGTTCCCGCCGGGGCTGCTGCCCCGCCGTCGGGCATGCTGTGCCGCATCATCTACCCCGGCCATGTTGCCGGTTCAGGGGACACCACTGAACTGACCTATAACGCGGCCGGCCAGGTGATCCAGATCGTCGACCCCGGCACCGAGGTGTCTTCGTTCGGGTACGACACCAACGGGCGACTACGGCTCATTCGCAATTCGCTGGCGAACGACTGGCTGATGGCACACGCCACCATGGCCGTGAAAGACACCAGCGCGGCCACGATCACCTACAACGCCCTCGGGCAAGCGGCCACGGTCACCCTTCCCGCCCCCGACGGTGTCACCGCCGCGACCCAGCCGAAGAAGACATACACCTACGACACCGCCAACAAGACGACGTATGTGGATGTCGCCGGTCTCAGCCTCACAGGCTCACCGATCGGGCATGCCGAAAAGGTCACTTACGACAGTGGGATGCGTCTGCTCACCACCACGTCGGCGTCTGGCCTGGCGTCGCAAGACGTCTGGTCAAGCAAGGATCAACTCCTGTCGGCGACCGATCCGACCGGCGAGATGACATCGACGATCTACGATTCCCGCACGGATCGGCCAACCGACACATACGGTCCGGCGCCGACAACCTGTTTCGCCGCCGACCGTACGGCGAAAACACTGTGCCAGGTGCCAGGGACCACATCGAAGGTGTTGCCCGCTCACTCGAGCACCGTCTACGACCAGGGTCTGGTCGGGTTGAACGCGACGTACTACAACAACGTCAACTTCACCGGTGCGCCCACGCTCTACAGCCTCGGACTCGCTCCCGTGACGACGGGCGGTGCGACTGTGGCCACTGACGGATCGGTGAACGCGGACTGGAACACCCAACCTCTTGGGCCGGGTGTCAACGCCGACTACGTCGCCATCCGCCTCACCGGAACGATCACCTTCCCTGGCGCCGGCACCTACACCCTTCACACGGTGGCCGACGAGGGCACCAGAATCTGGCTCAACGACGTTCTCAACCTGTCCAGCGATCAACCGCAGGGGGGCGCCGATGCAGCGGGAGCGGCAATCACCGTGGGGCCGAACGACCCTCTGACGCAGCGGATTCGACTCCAGTTCTACGAAAGCACGGGCACCGCGAGCCTGAAACTCGAATGGGTCGCGAATGGGGCGGCCGAGACCGTCGTGCCCGGCACAGCGTTGATGCCCGACTACGGTCTGGTCACAAGCTCCACCACGGACGATTCCATCCCGACCGTCGTGAACACGCTGAGCACAGCGCAGGTCACCCCGTTGACGTCGAGCACGTCCTACGGAACCAGCCCCTGGTTGGGCCTCGCGACCTCGTCGACGGTCGACCCGGGCGCGGGGCAGTTGAACCTCACGTCCACCGCCACCTACGAAACCCCGGGAACGGGATGGTTGCGGCAGACG
>JAODAT010000109.1 GCA_025463565.1 Microbacteriaceae bacterium | reverse complement strand
GACAGCGGGTCGTCGAGAACCAGCACCTCCGGCTTCGCCGCGACCGCGCGAGCGAGCGCGAGCCGCTGGCGCTGGCCGCCCGAAAGGCTGAGCCCCTCCTCGCCGACCTTCGTGTCCAGCCCATCCGGAAGCTCATAAACGAACGCGGATTGCGCGATCTCCAGAGCCTCGGCGAGGTCATCCTCGCTCGCCTCCGGGCGACCGAGGAGGACGTTGTCGCGAACGGAGGCCGAGAACAGCGTCGCGTCCTCGAACGCCATCGCGATGTGCTTGCGCAGGTCGTACCGGGTCAGGTCCCTGATGTCGACGCCGTCGAGCGTGATGGAGCCACCCGTGACGTCGTACAGTCGAGTCGTCAGAGCGGTCACCGTCGACTTACCCGAACCCGTCAGGCCAACCAGCGCCATCGTCTCGCCGGGCTCGAGGGTCAGCGTCAGTCCGTCAATCAAATCCGGATACTGCGCGGCGGAATCCTCGTAGCGGAAGTGCACGTCGTTGAACGCGAGGCGTCCCTCTGGCTTGCGAATCTTTTTGGGGTGCTCCGGGTCCTGGATCGGGTTCGCCGCATCCATCACCTCGAAAAAGCGGTCGGCCGCCGTCCTCGTGTCGAACGTCATCGACAGCAGGAAGCCGATCGACTCCACGGGAAAGCGCAGTACGGTCGCCGTCGCGAAGAACGCGACCAGAGAACCGACGGAGATCTGGTCGGACGCCGCCAGCCAGACGCCGCCCAGCAGGGAGAGCCCGAAGGTCACGTCGGGCACCAGCAGCAGCCAGAGCCAGATGCCGGCGATCGCGTGCGCCTTCTCAATCTCGGTTCCGCGTAACTGCTCGGCCTGGCGCGCGAAGTTGTTCAGCGCGTACTTGCCGCGCCCGAACGCCTTGAGCACGCGGATGCCGTGAACCGACTCCTCGACGGCGGTCGCCAGGTCGCCGGCCTGGTCCTGGCTGCGGCGCGCGACGATCGAGTACTTGCGCTCGAACACGAACCCGTAGATCCAGAGCGGGATGGAGCAGACGATGAAGACGACACCGAGGATCCAGTTGATCGAGACCAGGAACCCGAAGCCGACGAGGATGGTGACCACGTTCACCACCAGCAGCACGATGCCGAACGAGATCCAGCGCCGGATCAGGTTGAGGTCGCTGAGCATGCGCGACAGCAACTGGCCGCTGGGCCAACGATCGTGGAAGCCCACCGGCAGTTCCTGCAGTTGCTTGTAGATGGAGTTGCGCATGTCGGCCTCGACCGCCGTGCCGGGCTGCAGCACGAAGAACCGGCGGAACCAGATCATCACGGCTTCGAGCACACCGAGGCCGAGCACGGCGGCGACCGGCCACCAGATCTGGTTCGGATCACCCGATTTCAGCGGACCGTCGACGAGCGCGCGCAACACCTGCGGGATGAGCAGCGCCACGAGCGCGGCGATGAACGCCGACACCATTCCGAGGTAGATGCGCGGCATGGCGGGTCGAGCGTAAGGATAAAGACGGCGGAGGGACGCGATGGTCCCGCCGCGAGTGAACTCTGCAGACACGGGGGAATTCCTTGTGCGTGGGTGAAACGAAATTGTGAGGTTGTGCGGGCCTGAGGCCCCAGGGCTAACGGACTCGCGACGGAGTCAGTGTGCGCGGGAGAATGGCGACACGCTTGGCGCCTGCAGTTGCGGCAAATGTGTACGACATGTCATCCTCCTGGGCTTTTGGCCTACCGCTGCCGACAAGGCAGCCTTACAGGATATGGGGAACGCCCAGCCAACCACAAGTATTTCTTTGGTGAGGTCTCGACAGGCTCGACCCGCGAGTTAGCGCAGGCGCACCGACAGGCAGGTGACGCAGCCCTCGAGCTTCTCGAACTCGCTGATGTCGACGGTCACGACGAGGTAGCCGAGGTCGGACAGCAGCGCCGCGCTCTTCGGCGCCGACTCGGCCATCAGCACGGTGCTGTGGTCGAGCACGACGACGTGTGCGCCACCCTCCTCCGGCATGGCCATGAACCGATCAAACAGGCTGGGGTCATCGACGACGGCGGGCCAGCCGATCACCGTGCCATCGGGCAGCGCGGTGACCGCGCTCTTCAGGTGCAGGGCCTTCGTCATCGGCACCGCCACGACGGAGTACCCGAGCGGCGCGATAAGGGCTCGCAGCTGCCGGATACCGTCGGCATTGGTGCGGCCACCGCGCCCCACGTAGACCGTGGTGCCCACCTTGAGAACGTCCCCGCCATCGAGCGTGCCTGGAAGAGTGATCCGCTCGGTCTTCAGCCCCAGCTCGCGAACGCTGGTCTCGACCGCCGCCGTCTCACCACGGCGTGAGTCGGCGCCGGGGCTGGCGATCACGGCGAGGTCGCCGAACAGCACGACGGCGTCTTCGACGAAGACCGAGTCGGGCATGCCTTCGCCGACCGGAACCTCGACGATGTCCCAGCCCTGGTTGGCGAAGGCGGCGACGTAGGCGTCCCATTGGGTGTCGGCGTGCGTGGCGTCGACCTTTGTACGCTTGACATGGGTCACCTCACCGTCGGCGAGATTGGCCGCGGGGGCGCGCACGATAACGATGCGCTTCTCACCGGGACCGTACTGGTCCCGCGCGATCCGACGATAGAGGTAGACGCCAGCGGTAAGCGCCGCAACGATGACCAGCACCTCGTACGGAAAGTACGAGGAGAGCAGCGGTACGAAGACACTCGAGCCGTCAACGGTGGTGCCGGCGGCGATGAGGCGCTGGATGTTGCCGATCATTCCGCCGAGGAATGCCGCAATGAGGGCAGCGAGTAGCACGAGGTACCAGCGCGAATAGGTGCCGACGAGGCCCATCACGGTCATGACGACGAACACCACGAGGGTGCTGATCAAAAAGAACCCGCCGAGGGACCAGATCACGGTCTGATCGGCGCCATTGGTGCCGAGTAACAGGGCGACGAAGAACAGGAAAATTGTCGCTGCGGCCGCCGCCGCCGCAATGACGGCCGCGGAGGCTGTTGACGCAGCGAGTCGGCGAAGAAACGAAACGGGACGGGTGATCGCAGCCATGCTGTCACCCTATTGGGCGTTTGCTATGAACTTGCTGGTGAACGATAGAGCGGGTCGAGCTCGTCAAGACCTCACCGACGTAGTTCGCTGGTGAGGTCTCGACGAGCTCGACCCGCTTAAACGCTAGTGGTAGAAGTGACGCTCGCCGGTGAAGTACATGGTCACGCCCGCGGCCTTCGCCGCCTCGACGACCTCGTCATCACGGATCGAACCGCCGGGCTGCACGATCGCCGCAACGCGGGCATCCAGCAGGATCTGCGCGCCATCTGCGAAGGGGAAGAACGCGTCGGATGCCGCAACCGACCCGGCCGCGCGCGCGCCTGCCCGGTCGACGGCGAGCTTGCACGAGTCGACCCGGTTCACCTGTCCCATGCCCACCCCGACGGATGCCCCGTCGTGCGCGAGCAGGATCGCGTTCGATTTGACCGCCCGCACCGCTCGCCAGGCGAATTCGAGATCGGCACGGGTCGCGGCATCCGCCTCGTCGCCGGCGACCAGGGTCCACCCCTCCGAGGTGAAGTCGTCGAACACGTCGGGTTGTTGCACCAGCACACCGCCGGAGATCTGCTTGAACTCGGTGTCTTCGCGGTGGTAGCCCTCGGGCAGCTGCAGGAGTCGCACGTTCTTCTTGGCTTTGAGGATCTCGAGCGCCTCGGGCTCGAAGCCGGGCGCGATCACCACCTCGGTGAAGATGTCTTTCACGGTGTTCGCCATGGCGACCGTGACCGTTCGGTTCGCGGCGATCACGCCGCCGAACGCCGACACCGGGTCGCAGTCGTGTGCTCGCTGGTGCGCCGTCGCGATGTCGTCGGCGACGGCGATACCGCAGGGCTGGGCGTGCTTGATGATGGCGACCGCCGGCTGCGCGAAGTCGTAGGCGGTGCGCAGGGCCGCGTCGGCGTCCACGTAGTTGTTGTACGACATCTCCTTGCCGTGCAGCTGTGTCGCCTGGGCGATGCCGTTGCCGTCGGCGCGCACGTAGAGCGAGGCGTCCTGGTGCGAGTTCTCGCCGTAGCGGAGGGTCTCTTTGAGGGTGGCCTCGACCGTAAAGCGGGTCGAGCTCGTC
>JAODAT010000074.1 GCA_025463565.1 Microbacteriaceae bacterium | reverse complement strand
GTCGACCAGCCGAGCCTCGAGGATCGTTTCGTCGCGCTCACTGGCGAGGGCTTCGATGTCCAGCGCTAGGGGCGCGGGGCTCACCCTGCTCTGGACCGAACTCTCCGTGCTCTTCCGCCGCCGGCGTACCTGGGCGCTGCTGGTGGCGCTGGCCGCCGTTCCTGTGTTGATCGCAATCGCGGTCAAGGTCACCTCGCATCCGCACGCCGGGGGCCCGGCCTTCATCGGCCAGATCAGCGAGAACGGGCTGTTCGTCACGCTCGCCGGGCTCACGGTCGCCGTGCCTCTGTTCCTGCCGCTCACCGTGGGCGTCGTCGCCGGTGACACGATCGCGGGTGAAGCCTCGGCGGGCACGTTACGCTACCTGCTTGCCGCTCCCGCTGGACGCGTTCGGCTGTTGCTGGTGAAGTACGCCGGCGCCGCCGTGTTCAGCCTGGCCGCGACTCTCGTCGTCGCGATCGCCGGCACGCTGATCGGGTTCGCGCTCTTTCCGATCGGGCCGGTCACGCTGCTCTCCGGCGACACCGTCAGCCTCGGCGAGGCCATGCTGCGAGTGCTCCTGATCGCCCTCTACGTCACCGTGTCGCTGCTCGGGCTCAGCGCCATCGGACTGTTCTTCTCTACCCTCACCGACGTGCCGGTCGGCGCGATGGCGGCCACCATCGTGCTGTCGATCGCGTCGCAGGTGGTGGACTCGCTCCCCCAACTTGACGCGCTGCACCCGTACCTGTTCAGCCACTACTGGCTGGGGTTCGCCGACCTGCTGCGCCAGCCGATCTCGTGGGACTCGTTCGGCAGCAACGCAGTTCTGCAGGTTGCCTGCCTGGTCATTTTCGGAGGTCTCGCGTACGGTCGCTTCGCGACCAAGGACATCCTCAGTTAGACCTTTGCCAGCGCCTGTCGCACGTCTTCGATGAGGTCGGCCTCGCCCTCGATGCCGACCGAGAGCCGTATCACGTTCTCTGGAACCTCGAGCTCCGTGCCCTTCACCGAGGCGTGGGTCATCTCCGACGGATAGCCGATCAGCGACTCGACGCCGCCCAGCGACTCCGCCAGCTGGAAGAGTTCGGTCGACTCGGCGAACGCGCGAGCGGCGGCCGGCCCTCCGCGGAGGGCGACCGACAGCATCCCGCCGAAGCCCCGCATCTGCCGCGAGGCGAGCTCGTGACCGGGATGGGTCGGCAGACCCGGGTAGTAGACACGCTCGATCGCCGGATGTCCGACCAGCGACTCCGCGACGGCCTGCGCGTTGGCGGAGTGGCGCTCCATGCGCACCGCGAGGGTCTTGATCCCGCGAACGGTGAGCCAGGCATCCATGGGCCCTGACACGGCGCCGGCCGCGAACTGCAGGAAGCGCACCTTCTCGGCCAATTCGTCGTCGTCGATCACCAGCGCGCCGCCGAGCACGTCGGAGTGCCCGCCGAGGTACTTGGTGGTGGAATGCGAGACCACGTCGGCGCCGAGCGCGAGCGGGTTCTGCAGGTACGGCGAGGCGAACGTGTTGTCGACGACCACGATCGCGCCGGCCGCGTGACCGAGCTCGACGAGGGCGGCGATGTCGCTGATCTTCATGAGCGGGTTGCTCGGGGTCTCCAACCAGAGCACCCTGGTGGCGGGGGTGAACGCGGCCCGCACCGCGTCGAGATCGGTCAGCTCGACCGTGCTGAGCGCGACACCCCACGGCACGAACAGCCGGTTGGCGAGACGGTGGGTGCCGCCGTACACGTCGTTGCCCATCACGATGTGGTCGCCGGGCGACAGGATCGCGCGAAGCAGCGCGTCCTCGGCGGCGAGCCCCGACGCGAAGCTGAAGCCGTGCTTTCCGCCCTCGAGCTCGGCGAGCAGCGTCTCGAGCGAACTGCGCGTCGGGTTGCCGGCGCGGGCGTATTCGTACCCCTCGCGGAAGCCGCCGATGCCGTCTTGCACGAACGTGGAGGTCTGGTAGATCGGCGGGATGACCGACCCGGTGGTCGGGTCGAAGGCCTGCCCGGCGTGGATGGCGCGGGTGGAGAAGTCCTGGGGCACTGTGACGCTTTCTGTAGCTGCGGAGATTATTCGGAGAGGAACGTGAGGAGGTCCTGCCGGGTGACCACGGCGACGGGCTTGCCGTCTTCGGTCACGAGCAGGGCATCCGACTTACTGAGGGCCGCTCGGGCATCGCTGACCGACTCGTGCACACCGATGAGGGGCAGCGACGGCCCGACGAAACGCTCGACGGAGTCGGCCATCTTCGCGTGGCCGCTGAAGACCTGCTCGAGCAGCGACCGCTCATCCAGCGCTCCGACGACCTCGCCGATCACCACGGGAGGCTCGGCCGAGAGCACGGGCAGTTGCGAGACGCCGTACTTGCTCATGATCTCGATGGCGTCACGCACGGTGTCGCTCGGGTGCGCGTGCACCAGGTCGGGCAGCGAGCCGTCTTTGCCGCGCACGACGTCGGCGACCGTCTTCTCGTCGGAGACCTGCGTGAAGCCGTAGGACTGCATCCACTTGTCGCTGAACACCTTGTTCAGGTAGCCGCGGCCGCCATCGGGCAGCAGCACGACGACGACCGCGTCAGCGGGCAGGTCCTTCGCGGCCTTGAGCGCTGAGGCAACCGCCAGCCCGCTCGATCCGCCGACCAACAGGCCCTCCTCGCGCGCGAGGCGGCGCGTGTATTCAAAGGACTCGGCATCGGATGACGCGATGATCTCGTCGACCACTGTCGGGTCGTAGGCTGCCGGCCAGAAGTCCTCCCCGACGCCCTCGACCAGGTATGGGCGCCCGGTGCCGCCGGAGTAGACCGAACCCTCCGGGTCAGCGCCGATGATCTGCACCGCCCCGTTCGAGACCTCCTTGAGGTAGCGGCCGACGCCGCTGATGGTGCCGCCCGTTCCGACGCCCGCTACGAAGTGGGTGACCTTGCCCTCGGTGTCGCGCCAGATCTCAGGCCCCGTGGTCTCGTAGTGGCTGAGCGGGCCGTTCGGGTTCGCGTACTGGTTCGGCTTGAACGCACCGGGGATCTCGCGGGCCAGCCGGTCGGACACGGAGTAGTAGGACTCGGGGTTGTCGGGGGCCACCGCGGTGGGCGTCACCACGACCTCGGCTCCATACGCGCGCAGCACGTTGCGCTTCTCCTCGCCCACCTTGTCTGGACAGACGAACACGCAGCGGTAGCCGCGCTGCTGGGCGACCAGGGCGAGACCGATGCCGGTGTTTCCCGAGGTCGGCTCGACGATCGTTCCGCCCGGCTTCAGCAGTCCGTCGCGCTCGGCGGCATCGATGATCCGCGTGGCGATGCGATCCTTGGATGACCCACCCGGGTTCAGGTATTCGATCTTGGCCAGGATGGTGGCGGCCACGCCATCCGTCACGCTGTTGAGCCGCACGAGCGGGGTGTTGCCGACGAGGTCAATGACACTGTTCGCGAACTTCATGGTGCAGCCAGCCTAACGATGTGAAGCGGGTCGAGCTTGTCGAGTGAGTCCCCACGCGGCGCAGTCCGGACGATCCAAAGGATCGGCCGGCGGCACCGTGGGGACTCACTGACGGTTTACTCGCTGGTGAGGTCTCGACAAGCTCGACCCCCTTACGCGATCAGCGACGACGAATCGGTGCCGGCGTAACCGGCGGCGACCAGCACGGCCTCCGCCTTGTCGCGCCGATGGTCGATCTCGGTGCCGATGTCGCGGGCCAGGTCGGGCTGTTTGCGCACGATGCCGTCGAGCACCTTGACCGGCACATGCAGCACCGCGAGCTCCGTGAGCGCGACGATGGTTGTCGATGCGGCCTGCCGGGTGAGCGCGCCGAGCCCGATGATCTCGTGCTTGCCGAGACGGGAGACCGGCAGTTCGCCGCCATCGGGCAGCACCGCGTTCATCGTGGCCGTGCCGTGCACGATGTACCGCATGCCATCGGGAACGGTGAGCGAGTGCTGCACGTACTCTCCCGCCGCGTAACGCTCCAGCCAGACCTTCGGGCGCAGCTCCGCGGCCTCCTCCTGGGTGAGGTAGAGCGGATGCGCGAAGCGGGCGAGCGCCTCCAGCACGTTCTCGTCGTTGTTGTAGTTGTCCGTGAGGTCGTTGTCGAGGTGCAGGCCCGCCCTGCGGGCCGCGTACCAGAGGTTGGTGCGGAACAGCCGCTTCGCACCCCAGTTGCTCGCGGGGCTGTCGATCTCGATCTCCACCTCGTACCTGCTCTTCGCGAGCGGGGTTACTGTGACGGACCCGCCGGGCGCGCGCATCGGCAGGTCGGCGCCGACCTGCTTGAGAAGCTCGATGACGTCCTGGGGCGGATCGTCCGAGGCGAACCTGATGTAGTCGTCGGTCTCGTACGGGCTGCCCTTCTGGCTGAGGTTGAGGAACGACGAACCGCCGAGCGTCGAATTCGGGATCACCTCGACGCCGGTGGGAGTCTTGATGTGGGTCGCGCGCCAGTTGACCTCCACCACCCGGCCGACGATGCCGTTGGTCGAAATCCAGTCGCCCATCTTGAACGGGGCTTCGAACAGCAGCAGCAGGCCGGAGACCACCGAGCCGACCGCGTTCTGCAGGGCGAGGCCGATCACGATCGAGCCGACGCCCAGTGCGGTGAACAGGCCGCCGACATCCGCGTGCCAGACGAGGGCGAACAGCACCCCGACGCCGACCACGATCAGCAGCAGGCGCACGATGTCGACGAAGATCGAGGGGATGCGGTTGCGCCACGATCCCTCCTTCGCCGTCACGAAGAGGCCGAAGTTGAGTCCGTTGAGCAGCAGCAGGATGATCAGGAAGCCGAAGATCGTGGCGACGATCTGCGTCCAGGTGGGGGCGACGTGCAGGTAGCCGACCTGGCTCAGCAGCACCAGGAACGCGCCGACCGGGATGATGAAGTTGCGGAGCAGCGCCACGATGCGGGTGGCGCGGCTGCCACGGCGACGCAGCACCGTGTTCAGCTCCGTGAGCACGATCAGGCTCACCGGCAGCACGATGACGAGCAGCACCGCCGGCCAAAACCAGGGTTCCGCGAACAGCTCAGCCATTGGCGTCGTCCGCCGGGTCGACCTGCCAGATCTTCTGATCCCCGCCGGTCGTCTCGATGGTGCCGCCGTCGATCACCTTGATGGTGTCCGGGAGCTTGTCGGCTACGGCCTGGGTCATGAAGATGCCGGCGTCGACGCTCGACGCCTGCACGCGGAAGGCCAGGTTGACGGTCTCGCCCCACAGGTCGTAGATGATGTGGGAGCGGCCGACCAGGCCGCTGGTTACCGTGCCCGTGTCGATGCCGGCGCGCAGCGCGAGCTTCACACCCTTCTGGGCGCCGAATCGATCGAGGATGTTCTGCATCTCGATCGCGAAGTCGATGGTGCGTCGGGCGTTGTCCACCCGCGGAACCGTCAGCCCGCAGCTCGCAAGGTAGCCGTTGCGAGTGGTGCGCACCCGCTCGACGCCGTGCTCCTCGGCCGCCTCGTCGAAGCTGTGAACCAGTTCGTTGAGAGTCGCGAGAGCCTTGTCGGAGGGAAGGTCATGGGTCGCCTCGTCGAAGCCGACGATGTCGGCGTACAGCACCGTGACCTCCGTGTGGTCCTCGGCGATGTCCTGGTCGCCGCCCTTGTAGCGCTTGGCGACTGCCTCCGGCATGAGGGTGAGGAGCAGGCGTTCGTTCTCGGCCTCCTGCGCCTCGAGCAGGTTCGCCTTGACGCTGAGACTTCGGCTCATGTCGTTGAAGGCCTTGCCGACGTCGGCGAACTCGTCGCTCGACCCCTCGTCGACCGTCACATCCTCCTCGCCCGCTGCGATGCGGGTGGCGGCCGTCTGCAGGCGGCGGAGCGGGCGGATGATGACCCGGGCCAGGATGAGCGACAGCAGCGCGACGAGCACGAAGACGGCGAGCGCGGAGAGCACCAGGTTGCGCGTGAAGTCGTTCACCGGGCTGAACGCCTCGCCCGAGCCGAGCTCCGCCACGACGACCCACTTGAGCCCCTGCACCTCGAGCGGCGCGTAGGCGGCGAGAGTCTTCTGGCCGAGATAGGAGGTGGAGAGGATGGTTCCGGACTTTCCGGCCAGGGCGTTGGACACGGCATCCGTCTGCACCGACTGCAGCAGGATCGGACTCGTGTCGGCCACCGCACGGTTGGCGACCGCTCGCGGTGTGCCAGCGGCCACCGCCTGCTTCACGTAGGCCGTCGGGTGCTGCACGAGCTCACGAGACTGTGACCGCATCGTGCTGTCGGCACCCACCAGGTAGGTCTCGCCGGTCTTGCCGAGCACGCTGGTGTCCCAGGTGTTGTTCGTGGTCATCACCGTGTTGATCGCGTCGTTCGGCAGTTCGACCGCGTACGCGCCGACCACCGTGCCGTTGTCACCGATCGGCGCGACAGCCCAGGCGGCCGGGTCGGTGAGCGACGGCGTGTACTGCTCGAAGTCGGTGAACTGCACTTCGTCGAGGATGTTGGAGGACATCACCTTGTTGTACGCGGCGGCCAGCTTCGTTGAGCTGTACGGGCCGGTGCGGAGATTGGTGCCGAGGTCGACGCCCTTGTAGGCGGTGTAGACGACGTTGCCCTGGGTGTCGAGCAGCAGCACGTCTTCGTAGTCGCTGAGCGTGGTGATGCGACTGAACTGGTCCTGGTACTGCGCGTTCGCGGCCGACCAGTCCGAGCCGTCGCCCGCATCCGTCGTCGCGAGCGACTGGGCGAACGTCTTGTACGGCGCCGTGTAGTGAAGCTGCAGGTACTTCTCGGCCGCGGTCGTCGGCAGGAAGCTCTGGGGGTCGACGCTTGTTCCCGCGGCCTTGGACAGCGCCGGCGCGAAGGTGTTGGTGAAGTACGAGTCGAGGGTCGAGTTCTCGGCGTCGGTGAGCTTCGCGTTGGAGAGTTCATCGAACCCCGACGTGAACGCCTCGTCAGCCTCGACGGTGGTGGTGTCGCGCGCCTGGAGCAATACCGAGTTGTGGATCTGCGTGAACAGGCTGGTGATCTCCCGCGCTCGCGAATCGCGTACCTCGATCAACCGGTCGAACGCCGCATTCCGCAGCGAGTCGTTACCGTTGGTGTAGCCGATCAGCCCCACAACCACCGTCGAGAGCAGGCTCACGAAAAGGAACATGAGCAGCAGGATCGACTGGATGCTGATGCCGCTCCGGTGCTTCGGCTCCGGCGCCGCGAGGTCGGGCACCGTCTGCGCTGGCACCGTCGGCGCAGCGGGCACGGCGGCTGGGTCGCTCGGGGCTGTTGCGGCGTGAGACACGTGGCCACCTTATCCACTCAGGTACCGCCGCGACAGCGGGGAACGGCGCAAACCCGACGGCTGGACTTTACGGCTGGGTGACCTGCTCAGTGTAGAGCTGAGCGTATTTGCCGCCCGCCGCGAGCAGCTCGTCGTGCGTTCCGCGCTCCACGACGCGTCCGCCGTCGACGACGAAGATGACGTCAGCGCCCACGATCGTCGACAGGCGGTGGGCGATCGCGATGGTGGTTCGCCCGCGGGACGCGGCATCCAGGGCGTGCTGTACAACACGTTCGGAGATCGAGTCGAGCGCACTCGTCGCCTCATCCAGGATGAGCACCCGGGGGTCTTTGAGCAGCACGCGAGCGATCGCGATCCGCTGCTTCTCTCCGCCGCTCAGCCGGTATCCGCGCTCGCCGACAAGCGTGTCGTACCCGTCGGGGAACGACACGATGGTGTCGTGGATGTTCGCGGCCCGCGCAGCGGCCTCGAGTTCCGCATCGGTGGCGGCGGGCTTCGCGTATCGCAGGTTCTCGGCGATTGTTGCGTGAAAGAGGTAGGTCTCCTGGCTGACGATGCCGATGTTCGCGACGAGCGACTCCTGCTCCAGCTGGCGAACATCCTCTCCGGCGAACAGGATGCGGCCGCCGGTCACGTCGTGGAATCGCGGGATGAGGTAGGAAACCGTGGTCTTGCCGGCGCCGGAGGGCCCGACGAAGGCGGCGAACTGTCCGGGCTCGATGTCGAACGAGACGCCCTTGAGCGTGGGCGGGGTGCCGGGGCCCGAGTCGGGGTAGGCGAACACTACGTCGTCGAACTCGACCCGGCCGACGGCCGCTCGGTCGACCGGGTGCGCATTAGGGGCATCCGTGATGGCGGGCACCAGGTCGAAGTATTCGAAGATGCGCGCGAACAGCGCCTGCGAGGTCTGCAGATCGAGGGCGACCCGCATCAGCCCGAGCAGTGGCCACATGAGACGGGCCTGCACCGTGGTGAACGCGACGATCGTTCCGGCGGTCACCGCCACGTCGCCGCCGAGCAGCAGCCAGGCCGCGCAGATGTAGATGACGGCGGGGATGATGGCGAGAAAGATCTGCACCATCGCGAAGAACCACTGGCCGCTCATCTGTTCGCGCACCTGCAGCCGCACCTGGTTGTCGTTCTCGTTCGAGTAGCGGCCGATCTCCGCGTTCTGCTGGTTGAAGCTCTTCGCCAGCAGGATGCCGGACACCGAGAGCGTCTCCTGGGTGATCGCGGTCATGTCGCTCAGCGACTCCTGCGTCTTCGTTGCGATCTTCGCGCGCACGCGACCGACCCGTCGTTGTGCGATCACCAGCAGCGGCATGAGGATGAGCGCGACGATGGTGAGCTGCCACGAGAGCACCAGCATGGAGACGAAGGCCGCGATCACGGTGACGGTGTTGCCGAGCACGCTCGCGATCGTGTTGGTCAGCACGTTCGAGACGCCACCGACGTCGTTTTGAAGTCGCGACTGGATGATGCCGGTCTTCGTGCGCGTGAAGAAGGCCAGCTCCATGCGCTGCAGGTGGGTGAACAGGCTCACCCGCATCGATCCCATCACCGAGTTGCCGACGGTGGCGGTGAGATAGGTCTGCCACACGCCGAGGGCGGCCGAGGCGACGTAGATGAGGATCATCAGCGCGACGATCTTGATGAGCACCGGAAAGTCGGGATGCCCGGCCTTAGGGAACAGCCCTGAGTCGAATGCCGTCTTGGTCAGGAGCGGCGGCAGCACCGTGAGGCCCGCGCCGATGACCACGAGGATGCCGGTGACGATGAGCGCGAACCGGTGCGGCCGGAAGAGCGCGGCGATGCGCGGCAGCAGGTCGGGAATCTTCGGAGCGTCGGCGTTGCGTGCCCGCTGGGCGTCGGCATCTCTCGGCCGCATCCCGCCGCCACGCATTCCACTCACCCGTTCACCCTAGGCGGCGGCAATGACGCGGGCCCACGGATTCGCGCTGGGCTGAAAAGCCCCAAAAAACGCTGGGCTGAAAAAGGACGATGGGCGCCTCCGCAGAACGGTGGCGCCCATCGTGTGATCTACTCAGCCTTTGCTCGGGTAGCGCGGGCTTTTCGGGGGGATCGGAACGTCCCTCGTGTGCGGCACACGGAACCCAGGGCCAGGCAGAGGGTAAGACTGTCTGGAACTAGTGCCGGAGCGGGGGACTCCCGATTAAAACTGCATATTCAAATTCAGTGTCAAAGAGGCTGGGTGGGCCTCTCCATGCGGGTCCCCCATACGGTGGACCTACGTCCTCATTATGGTGGACAGTACGACCACCTCGCAAGTAGTGTCGTGCGAGGGGGAAAGATGCACGAAATCGGCGACCTTGTTGGGCTCGAGTCGGCCATCGAAGCGGCGCGCGCGACCGAGGGTGAACGAGCGGTGCTCGGCATCATCGCAAAGAGCTGGCCGGCGATCTCGACGACCGATGGCGCCCGTCTGCGCGAACTCATCGAGAGCGTCGACCACGAGGAGTGGAACGACGATCCGTGGATCATTGCGGCCATGGGAGCGAGCTACCGGTCGCTCGGCACGAAGAGCCGTTCGGCTGCTCTGCCCTGGTTCCATACCGCGAAGTCCCTGCTCGACGCCGACCCCGACGCCTCGGTCTCGACCCGAGCGAACGTGGGCCTTCATCACGCGGCCGCGCTGCGTTCCGTCGGCCGGTTCGAGGACGGCCTGCGGCTCGCTATCGCGGCGCGTGAACTGCTCGACTCCGACCTCACCATGCGCCCTGCTCTCCGCATTCGCGCCCAGGCCAAAGTCGCGCTGCAGATCGGACTCATCGAGCTGCACCTCGGACGGTACAGCGCAGCCCTCGTCGACCTGAGACTCGCATGCGGGCTTGAGGCGGAACTCAGCAGGTCGGAACTCGTCGAGTGCCTGGCCGGCGTCGCGTTCCTTCGCTACGCAGCGGGCGAGTTCACGTCGGCACTCGACTTCGTCGCGAGGGCGCGGGCCGCCGCCGCCGACAGCGGCCTGCTCGCCAGCCGTTTCGGCGCACCCGCGCTCATCACCGAGCTGCTCGTCGCGGTCGAGCAGAACCGCGGTGCCGATACAGCGAAACTCCACCCCATTGTCCGTGCCGCGGGACTCAACAACGACTGGACCGCCCTCGCGCACTACGCCATCGGCTGCTCGGCGATCATCACCGGCCGGCACATCGAGGGCCTCGACCAACTGGCCAAAGCCATCGACGCCGCGCGTGACTGGCAGGGAGACCCGGTCGTCACGACGATCAGCAATGGGATGCGCGCGGTGCTGTTCATGCATCTGGGCGACACCCGCGAGGCACTGGCGATCTTCAGCAGGCTCGAACAGACCGAGAACCACGCCAACTGCCCCGGGCGGTTCATTGCCGGCATCCGGTTCACCGCGGGCGACATCGCGGGCACGCTCGCCGCGCTGGAGCCGTGCGAGGCGATGGGCGACATCCACTCGAACCGCACCATGTTCGATGTGTTGATGCTTCGCGCCGCCGCGAACTACGAACTGGGCGAAACCGTCGCCGCCGACGTCTCCTTCGACCGCGCCCTGCTGTACGCCAGCCAGAACAGCATGCGCACGCCGTTCCTCCTGGTGCCGGATGCGGTGCTGCAGCGGATGCTCAGCCGGGCCGCCGACCGCAACCAGCCGGAGGCGGTGCACGGCATCCTCTCCGACCTGCGGGCCGGCCGCAGCGTGCAGATCATCGGCGCCTCGGTCAACCCCGCTTAAGCAACAAACGCGGGCTCACCGGTCGGTGAGCCCGCGTTCGCTTTAGTGCGTGGTGACTACTTGAGGGTGACGGTCGCGCCGGCCTCTTCGAGCTGGGCCTTGGCCTTCTCGGCGGTCTCCTTGTTGACGCCCTCGAGCACGGTACCGGGGGCACCGTCGACGACGGCCTTCGCCTCGCCGAGACCGAGGCTCGTGAGCGCGCGAACCTCCTTGATGACCTGGATCTTCTTGTCGCCGGCGGCCTCGAGAACGACGTCGAACGAGTCCTTCTCCTCGACCTCTTCGGCCGGGGCGGCTGCTCCGCCACCCGCTGCAGCGACTGCAACGGGAGCGGCGGCGGTGACCTCGAAGACCTCTTCGAACTTCTTGACGAACTCGCTCAGCTCAATGAGCGTGAGGCCCTTGAAGCCCTCGATGAGCTCGTCGCTTGACAGCTTTGCCATGATTTCTCTCCTTGTTTTCTTACGTGTTGCCGCGCTGGATGAGCCGTGTGGCTACTGAGCCGGATGGCTACTGCGCGGATTCCTGCTTCGCGCGCAGCGCGTCGACGGTGCGAACCGCCTGCGCGAGGGGCGCGTTGAACATGTATGCCGCACCGAACAGCGACGCCTTGAAGGCACCGGCCAGCTTCGCCAGCAGCACCTCCCTGGACTCGAGGTCGGCCAGCTTGATGACCTCTGCCGGGCTGAGCGGGTTACCGTCGAAGTAACCGCCCTTGATGACCAGCAGGGGGTTCGCCTTGGCGAAGTCGCGAAGACCCTTCGCAGCGGTGACAGGGTCACCGTGTACGAATGCGATGGCGGACGGCCCGACAAGCTCCTCGTCGAAAGACGAGATGCCTGCAGCGTTGGCCGCGATCTTGGTCAGCGTGTTCTTCACCACGGCGTAGGTTGCGTTCTCGCTGAGGTTCTTGCGCAGCTGCTTGAGCTGTGCCACAGAGAGGCCGCGATACTCGGTGAGCAGAACGGCGGTCGAGCTGCGGAATGATTCCGTCAGCTCGGCAACCGAAGCTTCCTTGTTCGCCATAGTGGCTCCTAGTTCGTTTGATGTCGTTTAGCCTCGACCACTTCACACACAAACGAAAAAAGCTCCGGCGCAAGCGCACGGAGCTGAAGGAACACACTCGATACACCTGCGCTGGTCTTCGCTGTGCTCTTCAGCACCGTGCGAACCTTGGACTTGCACGCTCGCGCGCTCAAGTAACCTGCGGTCTTTGGCTCCGTTCAGACTACGGGATGCCGACGAGGGGTGCAAACCCGGCACGAAGTCCCCGGTTTGCGCTGATTACTCCGTCGGAGTCGGTGACCTCGGCGCGCGCGGCTTGCGTGGCGCCGCCGGTTTCTTCGCGGGCGGCTCGGGCGCTTGCTCGGGCTCAGCGGCCGGTTCGGGCTCAGCGACCGGCTCGGGCTCAGCGACCGGCTCGGGCTCAGCGACCGTATCCGGATCATCCGTCGCGACCTCTTCGCCGGCGCGGGCCGCGCGCCGTCGGCGGTCGGGCAGCAGCACGAACACCGCGAGCACGATCACGACCAGTCCGAGCACGATCCCGGCGATGACCAGGCCCTCGTTGGTAGCCGCGGTCGAGACCGGGGTGACCTCGGGAACGGCAGCCAGCGTCTTCTGGTACGCCGCAATCGTCGTAGTGGTGGCGATTCCCGAGCTGCCGGACACCAACGGCACGAGCGCCTTCCCGTCGGTGGCGAACCAGGCGGAATGGGTATCGTCGCGAATGAGCACCATGCCCTTGGGGGCGGCGGCGAGCGCCGAGACGAGGCCGGGGCCCAGGTCGAAGTCCGCCAGTTCCGGCTGGTCGGAGGCGGGATTGATCCACACCGTCGCAAGCCCCGCTACCTGGCTCTTCACGCTGACGGCCGCCACCCAGTTGTTGGTGAGCTCCATCGGGGTGTCGGTCGTCTTCTTGGCCAGGTAGTCGGCGGTCCAGGAGAACACCCGGTGGATGGTGCCGACCGTGCTCGACGAGTCGAAGACGATGCCGCTGTCGGCCTTCTTGCCAGGGCCGTACAGGTCGGCGAGACGGGGAACCAGCCCGCTGGCGAAGTAGCCGGCGACCGGCTGGGGCACGACCGGCTCGTCGAGCGCGAGCGCGGACTGGCCCCCGAGCAGTACGAGGGCAGCGGCGACAGCCAGCACGGCACTCACTCTTCGGATGACCGCAGGGCGCATTTCGGGTTCCTCACGTGCACGGGTGTCCCCCAGTGTGGCACCCCCGGCGCGTCTTGCGGCGATACAACTCGGGTCTTCGGCAACTCAGGCGAGAGACAACTCAGGCGAGTGGCAACTCGACCCGGAATACCGTGGTGCCAGGACTGCTGGTGACGGACACCGTTCCGCGGTGCCCTTCGACAACTGCGCTGACAATGGCGAGGCCGAGGCCGGTGCTGCCGGCCGCCCGAGAGCGCGAACTGTCACCCCGCGCGAAACGCTCGAACAGCACCGGCTGCAGCGCCTCGGGGATGCCGGGGCCGTCATCCGTCACCGTCACGACAGCCCTCCCCTCTTCGGCCGTCAGTGCCACCGTGACCGCGCTGCCCGCTGGGGTGTGCACCCGGGCGTTGGCGAGAAGGTTGGCGAAGACCTGGTGCAGGCGGGCACGGTCGCCGTCGATCGTGACCGGGTCATCGGGAATCTCGAGCGACCACACGTGGTCGGGGCCCGCCGCGTGGGCGTCGCTCACGACATCCACCAGCACGGTCGAGAGGTCTATCGGGCGGCGTTCGAGATCGCGCCCCTCGTCGAGGCGCGCGAGAAGCAGCAGGTCTTCGACGAGAGAGGTCATCCGTACCGCCTCGGACTCCACCCTGCCGAGCGAGCGCACCACGTCGGGCGGCAGCTCATAGTCGCCGCGCCGCGTGAGCTCCGCGTAGCCGCGGATGGAGGCGAGCGGCGTACGCAACTCGTGGCTGGCGTCCGCCACGAACTGGCGCACCTTGTTCTCGCTGGCCTGCCGGGAGGTCAGTGCCGATGCGACGTGCCCGAGCATCCGGTTGATGGCGGCGCCCACCTGGCCCACCTCGGTGCGCGGGTCGGCATCCGTCTCTGGCACGCGCACGCCGAGCGCCACTTCGCCGCGATCGAGCGGCAACTCGGAGACGTGAGTCGCGGTGGCGACGACCCGCTCGAGCGGGTTGAGAGCGATTCGCACCACCCACCTGCCCACCCAGAAGGCGATCACCAGCACGATGATCGTGATGCCGCCGATGATGCCGAGCAGTTGGTAGACGGTCGTGTTCACGTCGGTGAGCGGCAGTCCGTTGGCGATCAGGTCGCCGTCCGGCGTGCTCGCGACCACCATCCGGTAGGAGCCGAGAGACCCGCCGAGGTTGACCGTCTGCGGGTTGCCATCTGTCGGCAGAGCGAGCACGATCGCGTCCTGCGCTTTCGTCAGATGGTGCAGGGCGCCGGCGGCGTCGTAGTACCTGGCCGTCGCAACCGCGCCGCCGACGATTCGCACGATGACGGTGTCCGGGCCCTGTGCCGGTCCACCGGGGTTGGTGTTCGGCTGGCCGCTGCTGTTGTCTGTGAAGCCCGGATTCTGCTGGGTGAAGTCCTGCGAGCGACGGGATGCCGACACGAGCTGGTTGTCGAGGCGCCCCATGAGAATGCCCTGGAGGGTGAATGCGCTGACCAGCCCGATCGTGATGGCGCCGAGGGCGAGCAGGGCGATGATGCTGAGGACCAGCCTGCGCCGAAGCGACCATGGCGCGCGCCCGGAGACCCGCGCCGCTGGGATGCCGGACGCAGTTCCGCTGGTCATCCCGCGGCTTTGATCATGTAGCCGACGCCGCGCACCGTGTGGATCATCGGCGTCTCTCCCGCGTCGATCTTCTTGCGCAGGTAGGAGATGTAGATCTCGACGATGCTGGAGCGCCCGCCGAAGTCGTAGCTCCACACCCGGTCGAGAATCTGTGCCTTGCTCATCACGCGACGGGGGTTGCGCATGAGAAAGCGGAGCAGCTCGAACTCCGTCGCGGTCAGCTCGATGAGGCGGCCATCGCGACGCACCTCGTAGCTCTCCTCGTCGAGCACAAGGTCGCCGACGCGCAGCAGTGGGTCGGCCGAGTCGGCGACGACCACCGTCGAACGACGGATGAGCCCGCGCAGGCGGGCGACCAGTTCTTCGAGGCTGAAGGGCTTGGTGACGTAGTCGTCGCCACCGGCGGTGAGCCCGGCGATGCGGTCGTCGAGCGCGTCCTTCGCGGTGAGGAACAGGATGGGGGTGTCCTGCCCGTCATCGCGCAGGCGCTTCAGTACCTGCAGCCCGTCGATGTCGGGCAGCATCACATCGAGCACCACGACATCCGGCTGGAACTCGCGGATGATGCTGATGGCCGTGCGGCCCTCGGCAGCGGTCCGCACATCCCAACCCTCATATCGCAGGGCCATGCTGAGCAGGTCGCTGAGCGTCGCCTCGTCGTCGACAACGACCACACGAACGGGCGACCCATCTGCGCGGCGCAGTTTCGGACCTGCGAGGGGGCTTACCGGGACGTTGGACTTGTCTATGCTCACCCCTCTAACTATCTCCCTTTTCCTATGAAAACCCTATGGACCAGCCAGATGGCCGCTTAGACATCGGCCCAGCTGCGCGTCTCTTGGCTGGTTGCAACGCGCTCCATACGGTGCGCATAGGTTGGCTGTACAGCCTTCGGGACATGAAGATCTCACGACGTCTCGCCGTGAACGGATCCCTGGCCATCATCTCGGTCGGCGCCATCGTCGCCGGCTACTTCCTGATCGCCAACCCGTTCGCCGCGACCAGCGCAGCATCCGCGACCCAGTTGACCTCCACCGTCAAGGAGGGGGCGGTATCGAGCAGCATCACAGCCAGCGGAAGCATCGCCGCCCTCAGCGAGGTGACCGCCGCTTTCGGCACCAGCGGCACCATCGCGACGACCGACACGTCCGTCGGAGCGACGGTGACGGCCGGCCAGGTGATCGGAACCCTCGACACGACCGCGCTCTCGAAGGCGCTGTCGACCGCGAACAGCAGCCTCAGCAACGCGAACTCGCAATTGTCTGATGCCGAGTCCGCCTACCAGCAGGCGGAGGATGCCGAAGCCGCCGGCACGGGCAGTGACCAGCAGGTCAGCTCCGCGAAACAGCAGGTCACGTCGGCACAGTCGACGGTGAGCAACGCCTCGGATGCCGTCTCCACCGCGAAGACGAACCTCGCCGACGCGACACTGGCCGCGCCGATCGCAGGGCTCGTCACCGCCATGGGCGGCACCACCACCAGCTTTGCAACCATCGCCGACGTGTCGGGCATGACAGTGACGGCGAACGTGGCGGAGGCGGACATCGCAACCGTCACCGTCGGCGAGGCAGCGACCATCACCTTCCCGGCGGTGAGCGGCACCACCGCTACGGCCAAGGTGACGGCGATCGCGCCCACCGCGACCGCGAGCAACTCGGTTGTCACCTACGCGACGACCATCACCCTCGACAGCGTGCCGACCGGCATCCGGCTGGGCCAGACCGCGGATGTCAGCATCACCACCACCAGTTCGGCCGCCGACTCGCTCTACGTGCCGACCGCCGCCATCACGACCGCGAACGGCGTTTCCGCCGTGAAGGTGATCGCGAACGGCACGACCACGAAGAAGACGGTCACGCTCGGCGTGGTCGGTGACACCGGCACAGAGATCACGTCCGGCCTGAAGGTGGGCCAGACCGTCGTTATCGGTACCGTCTCGAAGAGCACGAGCACCAGCACGAGCACCAGTGGCACCGGCACGGGCCGCACCACGGGTGGTACTGGCGGTACAGGCGGCTTCGGCGGCGGCACGGGCGGCGGCACAGGTGGATTCCCGGGAGGCGGAAACTGATGCCCGTCGTTCTCAAACTCAGCGGCATCGAGCAGGTCTACGGAACCGGCGAGGCGTCGGTGAGGGCGTTGCGCGGCATCGATCTCGACGTCGAGCAGGGCGACTACGTCGCGATCATGGGCCCGTCGGGATCGGGCAAGTCGACGCTGATGAACCTGCTCGGCTGCCTCGACGTCGCCTCGTCGGGCAGCTACGAGCTGGCCGGCACAGACGTCAGTTCGCTCACCGAGCGGGAACTCGCACGGGTGCGCAACGAGGAGATCGGTTTCGTCTTCCAGAGCTTCAATCTGGTGCCGCGGATGTCCGCGCTGGCCAACGTGGAACTGCCGCTCATCTACGGCGGCCTGAGACGCGCGGAGCGACGAAGGCTCGCGCTCGAGGCACTCGAGCTGGTCGGGCTCTCCGATCGCGCCGACCATCAGCCGCAGGAGCTGTCCGGCGGCCAGCAGCAGCGCGTGGCGATTGCCCGCGCCCTTGTGACCTCACCGACGCTGGTGCTGGCGGATGAACCGACCGGCAACCTGGACAGCGAATCGACGGAGGAGATCCTTTCCATCCTCGACTCGCTGGCCTCGGCCGGACGCACGATCGTGATCATCACGCACGAGGAGAACGTCGCCGAGCGCGCCCACCGGGTGCTGACGATCAGCGACGGGTTGATCACCGCCGACCGTGCACTGGCGGGTGCACGGTGAGCTTCTTCGAGATTCTCCGCTCCGCGATGCGAGGGGTCGCCGCGAACAAGCTGCGCTCGGTGCTCACGCTGCTCGGCGTCATGATCGGCGTCGGCTCGGTCATCCTGCTGCTCGCCGTCGGCAACGGCTCGGCCCAGACTGTGCAGAGCGCCATCACCAACCTCGGCACGAACACCCTCACGGTGCGAGCCAGCGGGGGTGGGGGCGGCACGACCACCACCTCGACGAGCGTGAAGGAGATCACAGCAGCGACGGCGGACCAGCTAGCGTCAGCGGGTCTCGGCCACGTGAAGGAGGTCGTACCGCAGGTGAGTACCAGCCTCACCGTCGCCTCCCCCACCGCGTCGGAGGACAGCACGACGATCATCGGGTCGACCGCCGACTACTTCGACGTCTCCACCACGACCATCGCTTCCGGCGCCGCCTTCACCGCAGCGGATGAGACGACGTCGGCCAAGGTCGCGGTGATCGGTTCCACCCTGGCCACGGAACTGTTCCCGACCGCCTCGGCGCTCGGTGGATCGATCTCGATCGACGGCACCCCATTCACCGTGGTGGGCATCCTCGCCACCCAGTCGAGCACGGGCATCTCCGACCCGAACTCGGAGGTTATCGCGCCGCTCTCCCGCATCCAGAAGTCGTACACCGGCTACGGAGCGGTCAGCAGCCTGACGGTGCTCGCCACCAGCTCGGATGCCGTAACGGCAGCGCAGGGCGAAGTCACCGTGATGCTCAACCAGTTATTGGGAGTTACCGACGCGAGCGACGAACCGTTCACCGTTACCAACCAGTCGTCCCTGCTCGAGACCGCGGCGGCGAGCGCCACCAGCTTCACCGTGCTGCTGGGGGCGGTGGCGGCGATCAGCCTGCTGGTCGGCGGCATCGGGGTGACGAATGTGATGCTCGTCACGGTGACCGAACGCACCCGCGAGATCGGCATCCGCAAGGCGCTCGGGGCAACCCGCGGCGCCGTGCTGGGGCAGTTCCTCGCCGAGGCGGCCACCCTCACCCTGCTCGGCGGCGTACTCGGCGTGATCGCGGCCGTGATCGGCAGCCAGTGGGAGATCAACGGCACCCAGCCGGTGATCCTCGGCTACTCGATCCCGCTCGCCCTCGGAGTCTCCGTCGCCATCGGCGTGTTCTTCGGGGTCTATCCCGCCGGCCGCGCGGCCAACATGCGACCCATCCAGGCCCTCAGAGCCATCTAAAGCCCGCTATCCAACCAAAGGAAATGAAATGACTGACACCACACCCTCTACGACCGCTCCCACCCCGAAGCCGAACGCCCGGCGCTGGCTGACCCCGGTGCTCGCCGTGGTCGCGGCCCTGGCCATCGGAATCTTCGGCGGGATTCTGATCGGACACTCCAACGCCAGCGCAACCACGAGCACCTCACAGGCCGGAGGGTTTCCCGGCGGTGGCACGGCCGCCGAAGGCGCCGGCAGCGGAAGAACCGCCGGCGGCAACTTCACCTCGGGCACGATCGAATCGGTCAGCGGTGGCACCGTCACCCTCAAACTCGCCGATGGTTCGACCGTGAAAGTGAAAACCTCCGACTCGACGACGGTGACCAAGTCCGATACCGCGACGGTGGACGACCTCACGGCGGGCGAGACGATCACCGTCTCCGGAACCACCGACTCCAGCGGTAACGTGACCGCGACCACGGTCACCGAGGGAACGACCGGCTTCGGCGGCGGACGGCCCACCGAATGACGCCCCTGAAGGAGCTCTCATCGCTTCCCGCTTTCTCTGCAGCCAATTCATATGCAACACATAGGAGAGTTGGGCACCTTCTGCGTATGGCAATTCGCAGGCGAACCCTCCTCAACATCATTCTCGGTGTCGTGATCGTCGCCCTCATCGTGGGCGGCGTTCTTTATCTCACCAATCCCTTCAAGGCCTCCAGCACGTCGAGCGCCACCCAGCTGACCTCCACGGTGCAGCAGGGAACGGTGAGCAGCACGATCACGGCGACCGGGTCGATCGCCCCGGTCACCGAGGTGAGCGCGGCGTTCGGAGTGTCCGGAACGATCACCGCCGTCGACACGTCGCTCGGTGCGACGGTCACGGCGGGCCAGGTGATCGGCACCATCAATCCGGCGACACTGCAGCAGGCCGTCAACACGGCATCCGCCGGCGTGACCAACGCGAAGGCAGCGCTGGCCAACGCCAACCAGGCCTATTCCGACGCCACGAACTCGCCCGGCGGCAACACCACCTCGGCGAAGTCCCAGGTGCTGTCCGCCCAGTCGAACGTGACCAACGCGGAGAACACTCTCGCGACCGCTGAGGCCAACCTCGCGGGTGCGACGCTCACCTCCCCGATCAACGGGCTCGTCGTGGCGCTCAGCGGAGTGGTCGGCGGGTCGGCCTCCGGTGGCAGCTCGTCGTCTGCGGGTTCCGGCAGTGGTGCTTCGGGTTCGGGTACCTCCTCGTCCTCGTCGTCCTCCTCCAGCTCGAGCTCTGGCTTCGCGACCATCGCCGACATCTCCTCGGAGACGGTGACCGCGAACATCGCGGAAGCCGACATCGCGAAGGTCACCGTCGGCCAGGTCGCCACCGTGACCTTCCCCGCGGCGTCAACCCTCAAGGCGACGGCAAAGGTCACGGCCATCGCGCCGACGGGTACAGCGAGCAACTCCGTCGTCACGTATGCCACCACGATCACCCTCGACAGCATCCCCACGGGCCTTCGCCTCGGGCAGACCGCCGACGTTTCGATCACCACGGCGTCCTCCGCAGCCGATGCCCTCTACGTGCCGACCGCGGCGATAACGACGGCGAACGGCGTCTCGACGGTCAAGGTCGTCACGAACGGCAAGACCACGGCGACCACCGTCACACTCGGCGTCGTTGGTGACTCGGGCACCGAGATCAAGACCGGTCTGAAGGCCGGCCAGACGATCGTGATCGGCACAGTCGCGGCCACCACGACCACGACCGGCACCACCGGCACCGGAACCGGCGGGTTCGGTGGTGGCACCGGAGGCACGGGCGGGTTCGGCAACCGCACAGGCGGCGGCACGGGCGGGTTCGGCAACCGCACCGGCGGCGGCACGGGAACCGGTGCCGGCCAGTGACCACCTCCCCCATCCTTCACCTCGACGACATCCATCAGGTCTACGGTGAGGGCGAAGCCGCCGTGCACGCGCTGCGCGGAATCACTGTCGAGGTGGCGACCGGCGACTACGTCGCCATCATGGGGCCATCCGGCTCCGGCAAGTCGACACTGATGAACCTGCTCGGCTGCCTGGATGTCGCCTCCAGCGGCCACTACTACCTCAACGGCAGGGACGTGAGCGAGCTCGACGAACGCCAGCTGGCATCCGTGCGTAACCGCGAGGTCGGCTTCATCTTCCAGTCCTTCAACCTGGTATCCAGGATGGATGCGCTGGCCAACGTCGAGCTCCCACTGATCTATGGTGGAGTGAAGCGCAAGGAGCGGCGTGAGCGAGCGCTCGAAGCGCTCGACATGGTCGGGCTCGCCGACCGGGCGGATCACGAACCGCAGCAGCTCTCCGGCGGGCAGCAGCAGCGCGTCGCGATCGCCAGGGCACTCGTGACGAACCCGAGCCTGGTGCTCGCCGACGAACCGACCGGCAACCTCGACAGCGAGGCAACGGAGGAGATCCTTTCGATCTTCGACAACCTCGCAGACCAGGGTCGCACCATCGTGATCATCACCCACGAAGAGAACGTCGCCGAGCGCGCCCATCGCGTGCTCACCGTGAAAGACGGGCTGGTCATCGCCGATAAGAAGACCCGGCGGAAGGTCACCCAGTGAGCTTCTTCGAGATTCTCCGGTCCGCCGTCCGCGGCATCACGGCCAACAAGCTGCGCTCCGCCCTCACGCTGCTCGGCGTGCTCATCGGCGTCGCGTCGGTCATCCTGCTGCTTGCGGTGGGCAACGGCTCGGCGCAGCGAGTCCAGAGCGCCATCGCCAGCCTCGGCACCAACACGCTCACCGTGCGGGCGTCGGGGGGCGGCGGCTCGACCACCACTGCGAGCACAAAGACGATCACCCGCACCGTCGCCGACCAGATCGCGAACGCCGGCCTCGGCCATGTGAAGTCGGTCGTGCCCGAGGTGAATACCAGCCTCACGGTGTCCTCGACCACGACCTCGTCGACCAGCGTCTCGATCATCGGCACGACACCCGACTACTTCGGCGGAGTCTCCACGTCCACCGTCGGGTCGGGCAACTCGTTCACGGCCGCCGACGTGACCAACGGCACGCGGGCCGCCGTCATCGGCTCGACGCTGGCGACCACGCTGTTCCCGACCGGCTCGGCCCTCGGCCAGCAGATCCTCATCGACGGCAGCCCGTTCGATGTCGTCGGCATCCTCGCCACCCAGAGCACCACCGGCTTCACCGATCCGAACCTGGTGGTGATCGCGCCGATCAGCCGCATCCAGGAGTCCTTCACCGGCTACGGTGCCGTCAGCACCCTCGCAGTGGAGGCGACCAACTCGGATGCCGTCCCGGCCGCGGAGGGTGAAGTCACCGTGATGCTGAACCAGCTTCTCGGGGTTTCCGACACCGCCGACGAGCCCTTCACTGTGACGAGCGCGAGCACCCTGCTGGCGACAGCGGAGACGAGTGCGGCGAGCTTCACGGTGCTGCTGGGTGCGGTGGCGGCCATCAGCCTGCTGGTCGGCGGGATCGGCGTGACGAACGTCATGCTGGTGACGGTCACGGAGCGCACCCGCGAGATCGGCATCCGCAAAGCACTCGGTGCTACCCGAGGGGCGATCCTCGGGCAGTTCCTCACCGAGGCGGCGACGCTCACCCTGCTGGGAGGCATCCTCGGGGTGATCGTCGCCATCATCGGCTCGCAGTTCGAAATCAACGGGACCCAACCTGTGATCCTCGCCTACTCGATTCCCCTGGCGCTCGGCGTGTCCGTCGCCATCGGTGTGTTCTTCGGGGTCTACCCGGCGGCCCGAGCCGCGAACATGCGACCCATCCAGGCCCTCAGAGCAATCTAACAACACGGGCTATTTAGTACCTCAACAGAAAGCGATAAATCATGGCAACCAAGAACCCGGCCCCGGCCGAAGAACCCACCACACCGGCAGCAGCCGGGCCCGTCCCCGCGGCCACTCCGCCCGCGCGCAAGGCTCCGGCGTGGCTCACGCCGGTGCTCGCGGTCGTCGCGGCGCTCGTGATCGGACTGTTCGGAGGCATCCTCATCGGTCACGCGACCGCACCGGCGTCCACCAACGCCGGCTTCCGCACCGGAACCGGTGGCGCGGGCGGAACGGGCGGCTTCGGAAACCGCACCTTCGGCGGTGGCGCCGAGGGCGGCGGTACCGGAACGGGCGGAACCGGAACGGGCGGTACCGGCCAGGGCGGCGCCGGCGGCTTCGCCGGAGGCGGTGTCACGGCGGGAACCATCGTCTCGGTGAACGGTGACACTATCGTCGTCAAAGAGGCGAACGGCACGCAAGCCACGGTGAACACCTCCGGCTCGACCACGGTCACCAAGACCTCGAAGAGCACGGTCGATTCGCTGAAGGCCGGCGAGACCATCACCGTGATCGGCCAGACGGACTCCAGCGGCAACGTGTCGGCGACCTCGATCTCCGAGGGCGCGGCGATCGGCCGTTTCGGCGGACGTGGCGGCGCGGCGGGCATCCCCACCCCGGCGCCCACCAACTAGAAGACCCCGGCAGCGACGGACAGCAGTGAGGGCGGTCCGTCGCTGCCGGACTATATCGGTCGATGGGGCGACAATGGAGTCGTGACCGTCATCCAGCCCACCCTCGACCTGTGGGGTGACGAGCCGGTACTGAGTCACACCGATCGCATCGTCGCCCGCTCGGCCGACCGGGTGGCCTGGCTCCGGGCCCGCAGCAGGGGCGTCACCGCGACCGACGTCGCGCGACTCTCCGGGCCGAAGTCCGTGCGGGCTGTCGCACTCGACAAGATCCTCGGCACCGGGTTCGGCGGCAACGCATACACGGACCACGGCAGGGAGCGAGAGCCTGCGATCGCCCGGTGGGTGAAGAATCGCTACGGCATCGTGCCGAGCGACGCACTCTTCCATGCAGCCGGCGAGACCGAGCACCTGGCGACGCCCGACGGCGTAGTCAAGCGGGCATCGGGCACTCTCGAGCTTGCGGAGATCAAGACCACGGCATCCCGCTGGCGCTCGATCCCCCGGTCATACCTCCGGCAGGTCTGGTGGCAGCAGTATGTGCTGGGTGCCGACCGCACCCTTCTGGTCTGGGAGCAGCACGACGGCTTCGTGCCCGTTCCCGGCGAGCCCCAGGTGCGCTGGATCGACCGGGACGAGAACGAGATCTACCAGCTCATCCGGCTCGCCGACCAGGTGCTCGCGCTGCTGCGCGACGAGCGCAAGCGATAGGCCGAGCGCAGTTAGCCAGCCGAGCCCGATCGTTGTAGCCACGAGCTCGAAGCGCGACCCCAGGTTCACGTCGAACCGGAACAGCGAGAACAGGCCGCCGGCACCCGCGACCACGGCGACGGCGATCGCGCAGACGAGCGACATGAGCGCAAGCGCGCGGTGGCCCTTCGCGAAGGCCACCTGCACCATGGCCCAGCAGGCCGCGGCGAAGGCGAGCACGGCGACGGTGGTGTGGGTGAAGTTCTGCCAGGTGAAGCCGGGGCCGTACGGAACCGGGCACCCCATCGTGCACGGCACCTGCGATGCGACGAGGAATCCGCCAGCCGAGATCCAGAGCGAGACCGCCGGGATCCAGGCGCGAAGCAATGGCGGCCGTGAGCGCAGCCCCCGTGCCGCCCAGGCGATCACGGAGGCTCCGACCACGATGAGAAGCAGGGCCGCCTCGAACCATTTCGCGGTCGACATCCCACTGGCACCGAGCTCGCTCACGTAGACGTCACGGCCCACCGAGGCGCGCGCGATCCAGATGATCACCAGGGCGGCGACCACACACAGGCAGCCGAGCAAGGTCACTACACGGGTCATCCACCGATCGTATGGCCGCCCCATAGTTTGCTTCCAATTGACACCGTTGTAACACCGGCGAATCATTGGCCGACTTTACTTGGGCGCATGACCACGATGCGAGCGATGGTGATCGCGGCCACGGGGGCCCCGGCTGTGCTCACGATGGCGGATGTCCCCGTACCAACCAGGATCAATGCGGAACTGCTCGTGAAGATCGTCGCCGCGAGCGTGAACCCGATCGACGCGAAGACGCGCGCGGGCGGTGGGACCTCCGCCGAGATCCCCAGCTACCCGGCGATCCTCGGCCGCGACTTCAGCGGCGTCGTCGTCGAGACGGCGTACGAGGCCTGCGCGATCCGGCCAGGCGACGAGGTGTTCGGCATCGTGCCGGTGCCGCGAGTGCCCGGCGCTTACGCCGAATACATCACCGTTCCGCTGACGAGCGTCGCGCGCAAGCCGGCCCGCCTCTCGCACACCGAGGCCGCCGCCGTTCCGCTGGCCGCGCTCACGGCGTGGGGAATGGTGGTGGATGTCGCCAAGGCCCACGAGGGCCAGACCATGCTGATCCATGCAGCAGCCGGGGGCGTCGGGCACTTCGCCGTGCAGTTCGCCTGCTATTTCGGCGCACACGTGATCGCCACCGGCTCGCAGAAGAACGCGAGCTTCCTGCGGGAGCTCGGCGCAGCCGAAGTCATCGACTACGAGTCCACCCGATTCGAAGACGTGCTGTCCGGTGTGGATGTCGTGGTCGACCTGATCGGGAACGTGAAAGACGACACCGGCACGCGCTCCCTCACGGTGCTTCGCCCAGGCGGACTCATCATCAACCTGCCGAGCGGCAGTTGGCCGACGCTCGTCGACGATGCCGAAGAGGCGGGTGTGCGCGCGACCAGCTACAAGGTCTCCGACGATGGATCGACGCTGGCGGTCATCGCGCGGCTGCTCGACTCCGGGGACATCCGGGTGCACGTCGACCAGGTGTTCGGTTTCGACCACGTGGCCGACGCGCACAAAGCCATCGAGACCGGGCACACCCGCGGCAAGCTCGTGGTCACGGTCAGCGATTTGGTTTAGAAAACCCGCTCGCGCGTGTAATCCTCCTGGGGCTCATCGCCGACCATGAAGGTCTTGCGACCGACCACGGTGAACCCGCTCTTCTCGTAGAAGCGGTTCGCGCGGTCGTTGTAGAGGTTGGCCCCGAGCCACATTCCGGCGGCTCCGCGCTTCGCTGCGGCCTCGACGGATGCCGCGACCAGCGCCTGCGAGACGCCGGCGCCGTGGTGGGCGGCGCGTGCGTAGCACTTGC
>JAODAT010000070.1 GCA_025463565.1 Microbacteriaceae bacterium | reverse complement strand
ACGTCGAGATCGATGTGGATCGGGTTGTGGTCGCCGGACGCACCCGCGAAGAGGGCGAGTGTGGTGCGGCTGATCGGCGGGAGCGCCAGCGGCGGCAGCTCGTCGCCGACGGCGATCGTTGACACGTCGGCTTGTGAAAACTCGGCGCTCATGCGGCCACCTCCGGGTGACGGACCACGAGGGTCTGGTCGAGGGTCGCGGCGAGTTCGCCCGCGGCGGTGGTAACCGTGGTGGTGGTCACGACGAACTCGAGCGCACCTCCACGCTTGTCGTAAACATCGGTGATCGTGGGCTGCAGGGTCACCGTGTCGCCGGCGTGAAGCACGCTGTGGTAGCTGAACTTCTGGGTGCCGTGGAGTACGAAACGCATGTCGACACCGAGCGCCGCAATCCAGGCGAAGGGGTCGGGGGCGTCGAGCAGTGCGCCGAAGATGAACGTCGGGGGCACCGGCAGGTCTGGATGTCCGGCTGCCCTGGCGGTAGCCAGGTCAGAATAGAGCGGATCGGTCTCGCCGATCGCCTGGGCGAAGAACGCCAGGCGCCCGCGCTCCAACGTGGTGGTTACCGGGTCGAGCACACGCCCGATTGCGGAATGGTCGATGGGCACTGTCGTGTGTCCGTTTCTGATCGTCGCTGATTCTGGACCACAGACTAACGTCTGTTCACTTAGCGTATGTCCACGACCATGCCCTGTCAAACCAGGCGCGATTGATCAGCGCTGGTCCTGGCGGACGATTCCCCGCATGATGACGTCGGCGAGACCCGCGTAGGCCTCTGCGTCGGTGAGCCCGGTGTGCTTCGAGAACTCCCCCTGCTGGATGCGCACCATGACGGAGGTCATCACCTCGGCGATGTAGGCGATCGGCACGCTCTTGAACGCGCCGCTCTCGATGCCCTCGCTGATCAGCTCGCTTACCCGCTGGGTGGCGATCGCCGTATTGCGCTGGTAGATCTCCCTGGCCGGAGCGAACGCGGCGACGTCATCCATGAAGATCGCGGATGCCGGTCGCAGTGCGTCCGACACCGCGCCGAGGTAGACCTCGACGCGCCTGATCGGGTCCGTCTCCGCTGCGACCCGGTGCTCGACGTTATCCGCCGCATCCCGGAAGAATGACACGACCACTGCGCGGATCAGTTGTTCCCGTGATCCGGCCAGCGCGTAGATCGTGGTCTTGGAGCAGCGCAGCGCGGCGGCGGCCTGCTCGAGCGTGTACCGGGAGAATCCGTACTCCAGGGTGAGGGCGACGAGGCGCCGGAACACGTCGGTCTGACGCGTGCTCATGGTCTGCCGCGATTGCTCGACAGCGAAGGACTCGGCCATGCTTTCAGGGTACCGGCTCGACCTGAGTGCGCACGGTGCTGTGACCCAACGCATGCGCTTCACGGCATGTATGTTTCACACCGCAGCCTCGACCGCTCCAAGCAGCCGGACCCGGTCGATTCCGGCACAGGCCAGGGCCCGCGGCACGGTGCCGATTTCGGCGCGGAGGATTCCGATCAGCACCGCCACCTCACGCGAGCCTGCACCGCGCCGTTGGCGCGTCATCGCCATTCGGACGGACGCGCCCCAGCGCGGTTTCCCGGTGGGGCGGCCAAGCGCGAAGGATTGCGCGTCGAAGGGTTCCACGCCGGCGGTTTCGAGACTGTGGAGCCGCTCGCCGCGGAGTGCCGCCTCGAGCCCCGCGTGATCGAGCCCGACCTCGGCCAGTGCGTGTGATGCGGGGATGTCCGGGTCGGCGGCGATCGCGAGTAGAACGTGTTCGGCCTCGACGACGGTCGATCCGCGGCGGGCGGCCTCCTCGACGCAGGCGGCGACCAGCCCGCGCATGCCGTGACTGAAGAAGTCGTCATCCATTGCGGTGCCTAAGCATTGCGTGCCTAAGCATTGCGGCGCCGCAGCTCGATGCCGGCATTGACCAGCCGCGTGAGGTGCTTCTTGTGAACCGCCTGGCGGGTGACTCCGAGCGCCTCGGCGACCTCGCTCCACGACCAGCCCTCGCGCATCGCCGCCTCCACTCCGGAATCCTCCAGCCGGTCGGCAAGTTCGCGAAGAGCGACGACGGAGGCAAGCCGATCTGCCGTTTCGCCCATCGGGTTCGGTGACGTCATCTAAGCAACCTAGGTTGCGACTTGCCACCGGTCAACCCGACCGACCTAGGCTGGGACTATGCCTACCAAGATCACGTTCATCTTCGACAACCCGTCCGATCCCGCCGCCTTCGAGGCGGCCTACTCGGACGGGTTCGTCGGCCTGGCCCGCGCGTTGCCGGGAGTCGAGCACCTCGAAGCCTCAAAGGTCTGGCCGAAGGAGGACGGTTCGCCGACTCCTGCCTACCGGATGCTGGACCTCTACTTCGCGGACTACGACGCGGCATCCGCCGCAGTCGCGACGGCGGAGGCCGGTGCTCTGTTCCCCGCGGTGTTCGGCATGGCGACCGGTGGTGTGCGGATCGCGTTCGCCGACATCGAGGAGTAGCGCCGGCTATTCCGGCGTGATTCCGAAGGCCTTGGCGAGTTTCTCGATCTTCTGGGCGCGGCCGAGACGCGGGAGGTCGCTGCCGTCGCGGATGACCCGCCCGCGCGCCTCGAAGTCGGCCAGGAAGTCGCGGGCCCAGGTGACATCGGAGCGAGTGGGGCTGATCGTCTCATTGATGACCGCGAGCTGGCCTGTGTCGAGGCAGAGCTTGCCGGTGAGGCCGAGAGCGACCGCGAGCTGGGACTGCTCCCTGAGCACGGAGTGTGCGCTGCCGACGGTGGGGCCGTCGATCGGGCCGGGCAGGTCGCCGATGCGGCTGGCGACCACGAGGCGCGAGCGGGGATAGGCCATCGCAAGGTCGTCGGCGCTGGTGCCGGTGTCGCGCCGGTAGTCGCCGCTGCCGAAGGCGAGGCGGAAAGTTCCGCGTGCCCGAGCGATCGAGACGGCCTCCTCGATGCCGAGGGCAGACTCCACGAGCGCCAGCACGGGGGTGGTGCCGCCCAGCCGGTCGAAGGTCTCGGTGACGTGCTCGCCGGCCTCCGTCTTGGCCAGGACGACCCCGGCGAGGCCCGGGAGTCCTTTCAGGGCGTCCACGTCATCCGACCAGAACTCGCTGGAGCGATCGTTGATGCGTACCCAGGTCGGCGACGAGGTGCGCAGCCAGGCCATGACGTGCTCCCGCGCGGCCGGCTTCAGTTTCGGGTCGACCGCGTCTTCGATATCGAGGATCACCTGGTCGGCCGGCGAGGAGCTCGCCGGCTCGAAGGTCTCGGGGTTGCCGCCGTTGACGAGAAGCCACGAACGGGCGATTTCGGCGCCCGCGGGAACTCGGGCAGTCATCACATTGGTCACGTGTCACAACTTTACGGCCTCAGCCGCCCCGGTGCCGGCCGGTATACCGGCTCGACACCTGCAGGGAGTATGCTCCGAAAACGGTCGCCCGAACTTTGCGGCTGGTCCACGAACCACCGTGGAAACCCGAGCACGGATCAGGAATGAGATGGACGTCAGTCACGCACTGCAATCAGCGGTGATAGACACGCTTGACCGGTTCGCCGACGGCACGGGGCTTCCCCTGTTGGCCTGGACCGTGGTGCGTTATCCCGAGGCCCTCGTTTTCGAGGGCAGGCCGAAATCGTCGGTCGATTCAGCGAGCTGCCAGGACTGGGCGCTGCTCCTCGGCATGCGGCCGTACGGCTTCGAGAACGCCCTCGGCCAGCGCACCTGGTACCTGAACGACGACGTCTGGTCGATCGAGATCATCGACGTTCCGTTCGCCGAGCTGCCGGCGTTCTCGCTGCAGAAGTCGCCTGCGAGAAGCCAGCGCGACTAAGCATTGGTGAGGGTGCCGGTGCGCAGCACGCTTCGGGTGCCCCGCAGCAGGTGGCCAAGGGTCACCTGAGCGCTGGTGCTGAGGCTGATGAGTTCGAGCGGCTGGGTGGTACCCGCGAGCACCAGTTCGATCGGCAGGCCCGCGTCGTGGATGCTCACGCCCGGGAGGCTCGCGACCGCCTTCAGCATGGCCGGCGTCTCGCGACGATGCGGGAAGTAGGCCATCTCGCCCGCCGCCGCCTCGGCGCTCACCCAGCGCAGGTAGCTCTCCGCGGACACCAGCGAGTCCGACGGCAGCGAGCTGCCGAGCAAAACCCGGGTGCAGGTGAGAACCCGTGGGCGCGCGGTCTCGCGCACCCAGTCGAGCGTGTGGTGGCCGACCCGTGCTCCGAGAGATCGCAGGCCGTCCGTGCGGTCGTCGCCGAACGGGAAGGCCGTCGTGATGGTCAGGCGTTCCCGCGCGGCCAGGCCGAGCATCCGGTCCCTGGTCAGCGTGCCGAGGAACACGCTCGACCGCGACTCCCTGATGTTCGGTCGTGCGTAGGGGATTCGGCCGAGAAGCGCGTCGGCGAGGGCGATGCTGTGCGACCCGTCGTCGAGAAAGGTGACCTGCTGCGGGCGGGTGACCGATGCCGCGAGCCGGAACTGGCCGGAGAAGCCGTCACCGATCGCCCAGTGACGGTGTTTGCGAAGGAGTTCCCACGGGATGCCGTAGTAGGGAACGCACTCCGCGAACCGCGCTCCCCTGGCCATCAGTTCTGCGGCCGTGCGCTCCATCTGCGGGCCGGTGAGCCGGTGCGCGACGACGATCGGTCGGTCGAGTCCGCTCGCCCACTCCGCAGCGCCGAGCAACTGCAGTGGCGACTCCACCCATGCGATGGGCACCTGGGAATCCATACTTCAAGCATGACCTCGACAGGTGAACGCGAGGTTAAGTCGCGGCGGCTAGCTCGCCGTGCTGCGCTCAAGGGCCTTTTCGTGCCGCTTCTGGGATTTCTCGAGCACCTTCTTCTGGCGGGAGAGCTCGTTCTTCGCCCGCGCCAGGGCGTCTTTCTGCTTCTTCGGTGCAGCTTTTTTCGGCATCGGTCAGGCGGCCCCGCGGCTGAGGAGCGATGCGCGCTCGAGGTGTTCGTCGAACCACTTGCCGACGTACCAGCACATCGGAACGACGGTGAGCTTCGTGGTCGTCTCGACATCGTCCATGGCGAACGTGACCACCTCACCCGCGTAGCCCTTGCCGCGCTGGTTGGGCTGGGTGAAGGTGTGGTTGAACGAGATGGAATCGCCGTTGATCACATAGTCGGCGACGGCGACCAGCTGGCCGTCGACCGTCATCGTGTAGCGATTCTTCGCCGGCTCGTGGGCAAATGTCGTGGGCATGCTCTTAAGGCTACGCCCGAGTTAAGTCCTAGCCGATGGTGAGGCGAATAAACACAGGCGAACCCCAGAGGGTGTCGACGTGCTCGACATACCGGCCCCAGGTGGGCGAGTTGTACATTCCGCCGTTGCCGTCGTAGATGCCGACGTGGCGTCCCGGCCACCAGACCAGGTCGCCAGCGACGGCCTGCGACTGGTCGATTCGAACGCCGAGGGCCGCCTGGTGATCCGCGCCGCGGGGGAGGTCGATGCCGAAGCCGGCGAAGACGTACTGCGTGTAGCCGTCGCAGGAGAAGCTGGTGGTGGGGCTGTTGCCCTCGCCGTAGGGAACGAGTCCGACGAACTGGGCCGCATAGGCGATGAGAGCAGCACCGCTGTAGGCCTGCGCGGGTGGCGCGATGCCCGTGTAGCGGTTGACGAGTGTCGAAGAGGCTGGCGTCGCCTTGGTGACCGTATAGGCGTCACGGGCGGACGCGGTCAGGGCGACGGTCGAGTTGACCGAGACGGACTGGACGGCCGTGGTGCCGTGCACGAGAAGCGCTGTAGCCGAGCCCTGATCGGTCGTCGAACCGAAATCCGCGTACGCCGGGATAGCTGCGGTGGCGATGATGGCGCTCGCGGCGGCAATTGCCCCCAGCTTCGCTATAGCGGTGCTCATTCGTTAAAGACTACGTGACGCTGTCAAATTGACGGTGGTTGGCGCGAGGATGGAAAGAAAGTCCGACACGCCGAAAAACACTAGATGTAGTGGAATGACATGACTGTCATTCCGGTTATATAGTGAAGGACCACGACGGCACTGCTTAACACACAGTGACATCGCCACACTTTTTACAGACCTATCCCAAGAACAAAGGGGGCCCATATGAACAACGACAGCGACTTCGTCGGCGGCTACGCAGTACCCGTCGACCCGATGGACGACCTGCAGTGCGATAGCTGCCAGTAGGCCAACTATCGGTGATCGTACAAAGCCCCCGGAGCCTAGCTCCGGGGGCTTTGTCGTTAAGCTGGGGCGGTGCCAGTCAATCCCGAGCTTGCCGGGCGTGTGTTTCCGCCCGCGGCCCCCTATCTCGTCGGGCGAGAGAAGATCCGTGAGTTCTCGCGGGCCGTGTTTGCGACCAGTCCGCTCTCCACGGATGTCGCGGCGGCGCGTGCGGCCGGCTACGACGACCTCGTGGCCCCACCGACCTTCCCGGTCGTCATCCAGGAGCACACGCTCCAGCAGTTGCTGGCCGAGCCGGATTCCGGTATCGACTTCGGTCGTGTCGTTCACGGCGACCAGCGTTTCACCTTCACCCGGCCGATCATTGCCGGGGACGAACTGACGGCGACGCTCACCGTCGCGAGCGTGAAGAGCCTCGGCGGTCACTCGATGGTGACGGCGGAGTCGTCGATCGTCGACGCGGCGGGCGAGCACGTCGTCACCGCGATCTCGACGCTCGTGGTGCGGGGGGACGAATGACTGCCAGCGACCTGACCGTCGGGGAGGTCGTCGCCGAGCGCGACTTCACGCTGATCCGCGACACTCTCGTGCGCTACGCCGGGGCATCCGGCGACTTCAACGCCATCCACTACCGGGACGACATCGCACAATCGGTCGGGCTTCCCGGTGTGCTTGCACACGGCATGCTCACCATGGGCTTCGCCGTGCAGCCGGTCGTCGACTGGATCGGCGACCCCGGCAGAGTGCTCGACTACCAGGTGCGCTTCACGCGCCCGGTTCCCGTCGACGCGACCGATGGCGCGCTGGTCAGCGTCGTCGCGAAGGTCGGCGCGCTGGAAGAGGCCGCCGTCCGCATCGACCTCACGGTCACCTTCGATGGCCAGACCGTGCTCGGCAAAGCCCAGGTTCGTGTGAGCATCGCCTGATGCTCCTCTCCGAGCTCACCACCCTGCACGTCGGCGGCTCCGCTGGCACTCTGCTCTCCCCGTCGACGCCTGACGAGCTGGTCGATGCCGTGCGCGAGGCCTGGCTTGATGACAACTGGCTGGTGCTCGGCGGCGGATCCAACATCGTCATCGGGGACGAGGGCTTCGACGGCACGGTCATCCGGGTGCTCACGCGCGGCATCTCGCAGCAGGGCTCGCGCCTCACCGTGCAGGCGGGCGAGCCGTGGGATGCCGTGGTCGCCTACGCGGTCGATCACGGCCTGGCCGGAATCGAAGCCCTGTCGGGCATTCCCGGCTCCGCCGGTGCTGCGCCCATCCAGAACATCGGCGCGTACGGCCAGGAGGTGGGCGACGTGCTCGTCGCCATTGACTTCGTGGACGCGGAGACGGGGGAGCGCGCGCGCCTCACCCGCGAGGATCTCGAGCTGGGATATCGCACCTCGACGCTCAAGCAGTACCGGCGCGGCCTCGTGGTATCCGTGGAGCTCGAGCTGACGGAATCGTCGCTCTCGGCCGACATCACCTACGCCCAGCTGGCCGCGACGCTCGGCGAGCGTGCGCCACTCGTGGAGGTGCGCGCCGCCGTGCTCGCGCTGCGGGCATCCAAGGGCATGCTCCTGGACCGGGATGACCCGGACTCCACCAGCGCCGGATCGTTCTTCACCAACCCGATCGTCAGCGATACGTTCGCGCGCTCTCTGCCGGCGGATGTCGCCCGCTGGCCGGCAGATGAAGACAGCGGTGACAACAGCAGCGTCAAGCTCAGCGCGGCCTGGCTGATCGAGCACGCCGGCATCTCGAAGGGCTTCGCCCTTCCCGGCTCCCGTGCCGCCATCTCCAGCAAGCACAGCCTGGCGATCACCAACACCGGCGGCGCGACCGCCGAGCAGGTCGCCGAGCTGGCCCGCTACGTGCAGACGCGCGTGCTGACGGCCTACGGCGTCATCCTGCAGCCCGAGCCGATCCTGGTCGGCGTCAGCCTCTAGGTAGTCGGCGTCAGCCTCTAAAAAATCGGGGTCAGCCTCTAGCCAGCAGCCCCAGCTCCATGGCGAGTGTCACCGCACGGGTGCGGTCGCTCACACCGAGCTTCTCGAAGACGTGGATGAGGTGCGTCTTCACCGTCGCCTCGGAGAGGAACAACTGCGTCGCGATCGCCGGATTGCTCATCCCGCTGGCGACCAGCCCGAGCACCTCCGTCTCGCGTGCGGAGAGCGTGATCGCCGGCTTCTTCACCCGGCGCACCAGCATCGCCGCGATGGAGGGGGCCAGAGCGACCTCACCCCGCGCGACCGAACGGATGCCGGCCAGGATCTCCTCCTGCGGCGCGGCCTTCAGCAGGTAGCCGCTCGCCCCCGCCTCGATAGCAGTGAGGATCGACTCGTCGCTCTCATAGGTGGTCAGCACGACCACCCTGATCGAGGGCGCGGTCGCGAGGATACGCGCGGTCGCCTCGTCGCCGTCGAGCACGGGCATGCGCAGGTCCATCAGCACGAGGTCCGGCTGCAGGGCGAGGGCGAGGGCGACCGCCTCCCCGCCGTCGGCCGCTTCGCCGACGACCTCGACGTCATCCGCCGCCTCCAGAAGTGCGACGATGCCGCTGCGCACGATCGGGTGGTCGTCGGCCACCAGCACGCGAATCATGCGGTCACCGTGACGAGCGTGCCGTGTGTGCCGCCAACGGCCAGCGAGTCGACTCGAAGCGCGCCGCCGACCAGGGCGAGCCGGTCGCGCATGCCGGCCAGCCCGTAGCCGGAACTCGCAGTCGACGGGTCGAAGCCGACGCCGTCGTCCCGCACCGTCATAGTGGGGTGGCCGTCGACCATCGCGAGCTCGACGGCAGCGACGCGTGCCGACGCGTGCTTGCGGACGTTCGCGAGCGCCTCCTGGGCGCAGCGCAGCAGCACGACCTCGGTGTCCCGGTCGAGTTCGGGTACCGTTCCCGTCACGGTCACGATGATGCCGGTCTCGCGCTGGAAGCGCGCGCCGAATCGCTCGATCGCGGCCACGATGCCGGCGCCGAGCTCGACCGGCGCACCGGCCGCCACCAGCGAACGGGTCTCGACCAGGGCATCCCGTGCGCTCTCCTCCATGAGGCCGAGCCGCTCCGCCAGCGCCGCAGCGTCGCCGGCGGCCAGTTCGCGCTGCGCGGCCTGGGACAGCATGACGAGCCCGGTGAGGCTCTGGGCGATGGTGTCGTGGATCTCACGGGCGAGGCGCTCCCGCTCGCTGGTGACGCCCGTCTCCCGGCTGAGCGACGCGAGCTGGTCCTGCGCGGCGGTGAGCTGCTCGATGAGCTGCTGCCGTTCATGGCTGAGGGTGGCGATGCGCGTGATCCACAGGCCGAGGGCGAGGCTGCCGACCAGCGAGATGCCCTCGATCACTGAAGTTGCCACGATGTTGTCGGCGCTCGTCCCGTTGGACACGACGAAGCCGGCACTCACCGCAAGGGCGAGCAGCACGTTCGCAACGATCGCCCATCTGGTCGGCACGATGATCACCCAGAGCAGCGGGAACGAAATCGCCTGGATGACGGCAAGGTTTGGCGAGCAGGCGACCATCACGCCCGACAACAGCACGATCGTGATCGCGAAGGCCAGCCACGGGCCGCCTTCCGCCAGCGATCTCCTGCCGTACGCGATGTAGCAGGCCAGAAAGACGGCGAGCGCGACCCAGGCGCCGATCCGCTGCCCCTCGCTCGGCGCCCAGGCCAGCCAGTCGATCACGGCCAGCACCAGGACGGTGCCGGTGACGAACACGTCCCACCAGCGCTCACCCGTCATCCGCCCAGCCTGCCACGTCATCTGTGCGACCCCATCAACTCAGGCGTCCTTGCGAATCCAGCGGAAGGTGAACCGTGCCGCGATCAGCCCTGCGACCAGCCAGATGCCGAGCACGATGGCGATCAGCCCCAGGTTCCACACGCCGCCCTGTTCGACCGTCTTGAAGCCGTCGGGCAGGAAGACGTAGCGCATGCCCTGCGCCATCCACTTCAGCGGGAAGACGGATGCCACGTTCTGCAGCCAGACCGGCAGTTGCGAGAACTGGAGGTACACGCCACTGATGAACTGCAGCACCAGCACGATCGGGATGATGACCGCCGTCGCACTGCGCCCGGTGCGCGGCACGCGTGACAGCGCGATGCCGATCACGGCCGAGGTGGTGATGCCGAGCAGGTAGACCCAGACGAAGGTTCCCCACTTCTGGCCGGATGTCGGCAGCGCCACCCCGAAGGCGAAGTGGGCGACGAGAAGAAGCAGCGCGATCTGCAGGATCGAGGTGACCAGCACCTGCCCGATCTTGCCGATGAAGTACGACAGCACGGGCAGCGGCGTGCCGCTCAGCCGCTTCAGGGTGCCGTCACCGCGTTCGTTGGCGATATCCACCGCGAGGTTCTGCACGCCGCTCAGCAGGATGCCTGCAGCGATCATCCCGGGCACGTAGAAGGCTGCGGCGCTGATGCCGCCGTGCCCGTGGGCGTCGGTGCCGAAGTTGCCTGCGGCGCTGAACGCCACCGAGAAGATCGACAGCATGACGATCGGAAAGAGGAAGGTGAAGAAGATCGTGTCGCCCTGGCGGAAGTAGATCTTCGTTTCGTAGCGGGCGCGGTCGATGCCCAAGCTGATGGCGTTCATGCGTTGTCCTTTTCATACTGTCCGACGAGATCCAGGTAGATGTCTTCGAGGCTGGGGCGAACCACCTCGAGGTCGCGGGGTTCCCCCTTCTCGCTGGCGAACAGGCGCGCGACGACCGCGGCCGGCTCGGTGGTGCGCTCCTCGTGCAATCCCGAGGGGTCGCGCCAACGCACCAGCGGAACGCGGGCTTCCTGCCCGCCGATCTCGTCGATTCGCCCGATGTCGATGAGCTTGCCGCCTGCGATCACGCCGGCCCGGTCGCTCAGTTGCGCGGCCTCGTCGAGGTAATGGGTGGTGAGGAGGATGGTGGTTCCGTCGCGCTTGAGACCGCGGATGAGCTCCCAGAACTCGCGTCGCGCCTCCGGATCGAACCCGGTGGTCGGCTCGTCTAGGAAGAGCATTTCCGGCTTGCCGATGATGCCGAGCGCGACGTCCACGCGCCGGCGCTGGCCGCCCGAGAGCTGTTTGATGCGGGTCTTCGCCTTGTCGGTGAGCCCGACCGCCGCGATCACCTCGTCGACATCGCGGTGCTGCGGATAGATCTTCGCGAAGTAGGCCAGCTGTTCCTGCACGCTGACGTTGCCGCTCTCGCCCGAGGACTGCAGCACGATGCCGATGCGGGATTTCCAGGCGAGCCCGCCGTGCTGGGGATCGACGCCGAGCACGGTCGCCTCGCCTCCGGTGCGGTCGCGGTACCCCTCGAGGATCTCGATGGTGGTGGACTTGCCGGCCCCGTTCGGTCCGAGCAGTGCGAAGGTCTCGCCCCGCTCGATGTCGAAGCTGATTCCGTCGAGGGCCGTGAAGGCGCCGTAGCTCTTGCGCAGGTCGCGTACGCGTACGTGGGGTTCGGTCATGAATACATGCTGGCGGCTGCGCTCGCCGCACGGCAGCCGCCCACCGGTTACATCTTCATCAACCGATCGGTGGATACGCGAGGCAATGCTGGCAGAGAAAAAGCATGGCCGGGATCGCAGGTATCAGGGGGTTGCGATCCCGGCCATGCTAACTATCGGCCTGCCTCAGCTGTTACAGCTGGCTGAGGTGCTTGCGCCGATAGCCCTCCCGCGCCAGGTAGGCACCCGCTGCCAGCAGCGCAAGGATGACTGCGATGATCGTGGCGATCCCGACACCGGTGAACGCGAGGCCTGATGACGTGCTTGCCGTCGGGGTGCTCGGGTTACCGGGGTTACCACCGGTGCCGCAGTTCACCGTGCAGGTCGGTCCACCCGGCGGGTTGACCGTGGCCGGCAGGTTTGGTCCGACCGTCGCCTGCGCCAGGTTGATCGTGGCGAGGGTCGTGCCGGAGCCGGCTGCCGGCACCGCCCGTACCTGCACCGCGGTCTGCGTGAAGAGCGAATTGGTCGGGACGGCCATGCCGCCGCCGGCCATCGTCACGTCCTGGTGGTTCAGTCGCACCGAGAGGAGCGAACCGAGCACCGTCTGCACGTTGGTGCCGCCATCACCCGTCAGGCTCGCCGTGAGGGGAGCGACGATGGATGAGTTCAGCGAACTGGTCAGTCCGCTGACGGCGTTACCGTTGCCAACCGGCCCGAGGATGCTGCCCACGGTGGACAGCAGCGGCGAGGCATCCAGCGAGACCGGCGGGAGTCCAGCGACAGTGAGCCCGGCCGTCGCCGTGCCACTGCCACCGAGCAGCTGCTGGATGGTGCCGTGTACGTTCGCGTCGAGCGACGCGAGGGAGCCGCTGCTCGATGTGCTACCGCCGAGGCCCAGGCCGCCGAGCAGGCCGCCTACCGCGCCGCCGACACCCGATGATCCGAGCAGGCCGGAATCGAGCGCGTCGGCGTGTGCCGCTACGTCCACCGTGGTGCCATCGAGCACGGACTGCGTCTTGTTGGTGACGTCATCCGCGATCGAACTCACTGTGGTCTCGATGCCGGACACGATCTGGTTGACCGCGGCATCCGACAGCAGCTCGTAGTCAATCGGCTTGTTGTTCAGGCTTCCACCGTGCAGGGCCGCCAGGTCGACGGTCACCGTTCCGGTGGACGGGTCGAGAGTGATTCCTCCGCTACCGTAGTTGCTCTGCAGGACCGAGTTGACCGCGTTCTGCAGGGAGCTGCCGTCATTCGAGAGGGTAGCCGTGACCGACGCATTCGCGAGCGAACCGCCATCGAGGTTCAGGCCGTTCAGGCCGATGCCCTGGAGCTGTGAGGCCAAGCCGTTCAGCTGCGATTCCACGGGCTGGAGCGAGGTGTCGACCTGGCTCGTCAGGTTGGCGAGCGCCGGGCTCGTGAAGGTGAGGTGCGCGCCATCAAGCCTGTAGGTGCCGGCGACGGCGTCACTGCTTCCGTCAGCGTGGGCCGCGATGGCGTCCAGCTGCAGGTTCAGGTTGCCGATGACCGAGCCGAAGTTGCTGCCCAGCAGGTTCTGCAGGGACACGGTGGCGGAGCCACCGTTGCCCTGATCGCCCACGCCGATGGCGCCGTTACTGCCGATCGCGCCACTCGCCGCGGTGGCGGTGCCGTTGTTGTTGGCCTCCGCGTACTGCGGCAGAACCCCGCCATTGGCCGCGGCGCCGGTGTTGACGACGTTGTTGAGATTGAGGTCGGTGTTCGAACCCGTGAGATGCACGGTGTTCAGCACGCTGACGTCGAGCGGATTGGTCTCGGTGACGGAAGTCTGCGATCCGTCGTTCGTGGCGGTCGCGGGTGTGATTGCCACGATGTCACCGAGGTTCGTGCCCGCGATGGTTCCGGAGAGGAACTGCCCCTGTGCGTAGGAGCCGGTCGTCGTGTCCGCGGAGGCCATGAGCGGCGCTGCGAGGATGACGCCGAGTCCGAGAGCGACGGCGGACGCTGCTGCGCCGGCCTTCTTGAGTCGGGTGGTGTTGCTGGTTGGTGCCGAGTTGTGCGCGTCTGATTTTCCAGCACGCGGGATATGCGGAGTTAACACGATTTTACCTTCCTGATTCCTTGTACAAGGACCCAGGAAGCTGGGGAACTGCGGTGTTCGGCACAACTCGGGTTCTGATCCGAACGACGCTGCCTGATCTCAGCTTCGCTACGTCCAACGGTGGGAGCCTCATCCCGGTGGTGCGAGCAGTGGTTGTGCCCGGCAGGGTTTCCGGAGAAGTGCGGAACTGAGGCTGGTGGTTACTCACCGGTTGCCCTGTTACTGAAAGAGAGCGCGACTCCCCTTCTTTATGACGCAGGATGCCCAAGAAATTTTTTCGCGGGTCGCATACACTGGGTCGAGGTAGTTGAAATCTGCCATCATTTTGCATGCCCTGACGGTGTTTTCCGACAGTGTTTTGATGGTGGATGTCGCTCCATAGGGCGGTGGCTCAATTGGTAGAGCAGCGGTCTCCAAAACCGCAGGTTGCAGGTTCAAGTCCTGTCCGCCCTGCAGTTCGTCGCGTACGTGTTAATGGATAGCCCGGCGCGGCGACGATCCGGAAGGTAGTAACAGTGGCGAGAAAAGTCATCGACGAGCCGAGTGAGGACGTCGTAGCGAACGCCAGAAGAGACCGCGGCAGCAGCCGTGGCCCTTTTGGCAGGATCGGGCTGTTCCTGCGCCAGGTGATCAGTGAGCTCAGGAAGGTCGTCACCCCGACCCGCCGCGAGCTCTTCGGGTACACGCTCGTCGTGCTGGTGTTCGTCGTCATCATGATGGCGATTGTCTACGGCCTTGACCTCCTGTTCGCGTTCGTCGTGAACTTCGCCTTCGGAACGAACTCTTAAGTCTTATGAAACAACGGAATGGGTAACACAGTGTCTGGAACAGAGCGCGACGATATCGACCTCGCGACCGCAGCCGAGCAGTCCTCCGAGGAGGACGAAGCCCAGGAGGGCAACGAGCTGGCCGCGGATGAAGCATCCGTCGAGTCGGCCGAGGCCGGTGCACTGCACGTGGTAGATGAGAACGACGATGACGACATCGATGATGTCGAGCTCGACCTGAACGCGGCGCTCGACGCCGTCGAGGCCGCCATCGACCCCGAGGCAGACGCCATCGTGGAAGATGCACTCGATATCGACTCGCCCGACGAGGCGGAGGCCGCCGCCGAGGCGACCGACGACGAGGAGACGTTCGACGACGAGGGCGAAGAGGAAGAGGTCGTGCCGTTCGACGACGCCTTCGAGGCCGAGATCGAGTCGGAGCTGGCCGAGCAGGCTGCTGTTGATGAGGGCGAGTCCGCTTCTTCAACAGATGAAGACGCCGAAGAGGCAGAGGTCGACCCGTACGCCGAGTTCCGCCAGGAACTGAAGTATGCGCTGGGTAAGTGGTACGTCATCCACTCCTATGCCGGCTTCGAGAAGCGCGTGAAGCAGAACATCGAGAACCGCAAGACGTCGATGAGTATGGAGGACTACGTCTTCCAGGTCGAGGTTCCGATGGAGGATGTCGTCGAGATCAAGAACGGGCAGCGCAAGCTGGTCAACCGCGTTCGCATCCCCGGCTACGTGCTCGTGCGCATGGACCTCAACGAGGACAGCTGGTCGGTCGTTCGCCACACCCCGGGTGTGACCGGATTCGTCGGCAACTCGCACAACCCGACGCCGCTGCGCTTCGAGGAGGCCTTCAACATGCTGAAGAGCCTCGTGCAGATCGTCGAGGTGCCGGTGAAGGCGGGTGCCAAGGGCGGCAAGGCCGCGGTGCGCTCCATCCCGCAGGAAGTCGACTTCGAGGTCGGCGAGACCATCACCATCAAGGAAGGCTCGTTTGCGGGCCTTCCGGGCTCCATCAGCGAGATCAAGCCGGAGAGCGGCAAGCTCACCGTGCTCGTCTCACTGTTCGAGCGCGAGACCCCGGTCGAGCTCAGCTTCGAGCAAGTCACGAAGCTCTAGCAAGTAGCTCTGCAGGATCGGCGCGCTGCCTTCGGGTGGCGCGCCGATCTCTCGTTAACCGGGTTTTCGATCGGTCAAAACGGTGGCGGATCCGGGACGGCCACATGCCCGGTCGGGCTCGTCCAGGTGATGCGGCCGTCGGCATCCTGCGTGATCTGCCAGAGTGTCTGGTGCTTATCGCGGTGATGATTCCGGCAGAGGTGTGACAGGTTCGTGAAAGTCGTGCGGCCACCGAACTGTCGATCGATCGTGTGATCGAGATCGCAGTTGATGGCGCGCTTTCCGCAGCCGGGGAACGTGCAGGTCTGGTCGACCGCTTGACGCATGCGTCGAAGGCCGGCCGGGATGTATTTCGTGGGCTTGTCGATGTCGAGAATCGCGCCGGTGACCGGGTCTGTCAGCAGGCGGTAGATCGAGGTCGCGTTTCCGGCGAGCTTTCGGGCTGACTCGGCGTCGATAGGGCCGTAACCCTCGAAAGACGCGGGTTGCTCAGAGAGACCCAGAAGCGTGAGCATCGGGATGAGCACGCCCACCCGCACGCCGACGGGTGCACTGCTACCGACGCCCGTGATCCAATCGCCGAAGACGTCGGCACGAAGTTGTTGAAGAGTGCGGCTCTCGCCGGGAGCGACCGACAGCGACAGCGCCTCAGCGTCGAGACGCGCGATCGCTGCCGTCGCGACGTCTGCAGGCAGGTACGCGCTGATCCACGCCATGCCGTCGAGGTCGGGCTCGAATCTCACTCGGCGCTCGGAACGAAGAGACTCGTGCCGTTCCGCAGCGGTGTCGGCGACGATCTGCTCACGCTTCCTGCGCGCAAATGCGCGGAAGCGCGCCGGCGCGAGCCGAGTGGCGTGCTCCGCGATCGCGGCATCGAACGCAACATACGCGGCAGTGTCGCCTTCGGGCAGCGACGCCGCTAGCTCGGCAACGGTGCGGGCGTTGGCCGGGGAGATGTCACCCAACCGGAACCTTTCCCAAGCGATGGGAGTGCGCCCGAGCATCGTGACCACTTGTAGTTCGTGCGCTCTCACTGTGTTCTCGGCCATGGCGAGCCGCACGGCCAGATCGGCGATAGCGGCCCGCTCTGCGAACTCCACGTGGTCGCGATTGAATCGTGAGGCGTGATCGCCGACGAACACCTCTGGGCTAAATCGCGCCTCCTCCAGAACGCTGTGAATGGCGACCAGCATCGCTGCATGATGGGAGCTGACGGCGCGCTGCTCATACTCGGCTGCGGCGAGCGCGCTATCGATTCGCACGTCGGACCGGGCGTGATCCGTGTGGCGGTCGATAGCTTGCATGTCTTCATCTAACAAGCAACCACTGACATTTCTCACGGTCCGTTGCCCAAGCCAGGGGCAAGCTGGGCTGAGCAAGATTTTTCGGCTAAGCTAGACCGTCGGTCTTCCGACAAAACCCCACCACTGCCAAGCTCTGTTCGCCGAACAGCAGGCTTGGTTCGTGGAAGCGCGTCCGCACGGGCGCACGAAGAGAAAGGCAGCCTTATGGCGCCCAAGAAAAAGGTAACGGGGCTTATCAAGCTCCAGATCCAGGCCGGTGCGGCCAATCCAGCTCCGCCGATCGGACCGGCTCTCGGTCAGCACGGCGTGAACATCATGGAGTTCTGCAAGGCGTACAACGCGGCCACCGAGTCGCAGCGCGGCAACGTCATCCCCGTGGAGATCACCGTCTATGAGGACCGCTCGTTCACCTTCATCCTGAAGACCCCGCCCGCCGCCGAGCTGATCAAGAAGGCCGCCGGCGTCGCCAAGGGTTCGGGAACGCCGCACACCACCAAGGTGGGTCGCCTCACCAAAGACCAGCTCCGCTCGATCGCCGAGCAGAAGATGGTCGACCTCAACGCGAACGACGTCGAGGCAGCAGAGAAGATCATCGCGGGCACCGCTCGCTCGATGGGGATCACGGTGGACGCATAATGGCCAAGAAATCGAAGGCATACCTCGCCGCCGCCGAGAAGATCGAGGAAGGTCGTTTCTACACGGCCAACGAGGCCGTCGGTATCGCTCGCGAGACCGGCTCCAAGAAGTTCAACTCGACCGTCGAGGTCGCGCTGAAGCTCGGCGTAGACCCGCGCAAGGCGGACCAGATGGTGCGTGGCACCGTCATCCTGCCGCACGGCACGGGCAAGACCGCTCGCGTCATCGTGTTCGCAACCGGTCCAGCCGCTGACGCCGCGATCGCCGCGGGCGCCGACGAGGTCGGTGGCGACGAGCTCATCGACAAGGTGGCCGCCGGCTACACCAACTTCGACTCGGCGGTTTCGACCCCGGAGCTGATGGGCAAGGTCGGTCGTCTCGGAAAGGTACTCGGCCCGCGTGGCCTCATGCCGAACCCGAAGACCGGCACCGTGACCACGGATGTGGCCAAGGCCGTCACCGAGATCAAGGGCGGCAAGATCGAGTTCCGCGTCGACAAGCACTCCAACGTGCATTTCATCGTCGGCAAGGCCGCATTCACGGCCGAGCAGCTCGAAGAGAACATCAAGGCCGCGCTCGACGAGATCACGCGCTCGAAGCCCAGCTCGGCCAAGGGCCGTTACATCCAGAAGGGCACCGTGACCACCACGTTCGGCCCGGGCATCCCGCTGGACGTCAACGCTATTTAGTTCCATCCGAAAAGGGGTCGGCTTCGGTCGGCCCCTTTTTCGCACCCGGAAGGACAGCATGACCGACGTACGACTGGCCGGGCCGGATGACGCCGCCGCGCTTCACGAGCTGGCTGCGGAGACCTTTCCGCTGGCCTGCCCGCCCGGAACATCGGCCGAGGCGATCGAGCAGTTCATCGAGACGCATTTGTCCGAAGCAAGGTTCGCCGAGTACCTGGCCGACCCGACCCGCGAGATTTTTATCGCTGACCACTTCGCCGGCTACACGATGCTCGTCTACGGCGAACCGTACGACCCGGATGTCGCCGCCGCGCTGACCGTGCGCCCGACGGTCGAGCTCAGCAAGTGCTACGCACGCGCCGCCCACCACGGCGCCGGCGTCTCGCAGGCGCTGGTCGCGGCATCCGTCGAGGCCGCAGCGAAGCGCGGAGCCGCCGGAATGTGGCTCGGGGCCAACCTCTACAACGA
>JAODAT010000041.1 GCA_025463565.1 Microbacteriaceae bacterium | reverse complement strand
TTCTTGGCATCTGGTGCTAATGGCATACAGATGGCCCCCTCTCACTCATTGCGCGGTGCCCGTCACAGGATGTGCGAGCTCTCTTTATCCGCGGCCGTTAGACGGCAACCTTGCGAGTTTAGCAGAGAGTGGGAACGCACGCCCAACAGGATGCGGCGAGCAACATCCGCGAATCCGACCTGTTGAGTGCACCGGACACCCAAACTGTCCTGTTGAACGCGCGCCGAGTCGGTGCTACCCCGCCGCCACGACCTTCAGCTCGGCCAGCGACTCCGTGATGATCGACTCGAAGCTGCGACCATCCGAACTCACCCAGGTCGCGAACGACGTGTGGAACACGCTCAGCCCGGTCCAGCCGGCGAGGGAGGCCTGGGGCTCGGGAACTCCGCGATCGCGAAGGGCCGCCGACATCGCAGCGGCGAGCGCGGACAGCTTCAGCAACTCGCGCTCCATCAGGTCGGTGTGTGAGTTGATGATCTTCTGGCGCTCCAGCACGAAGGGGCGTCGCGGCTCGAAGTCTGCGGCAGCGGCGTACAGGCCCAAGCTGATTGCCGAGAGCGGCGGACCCGGCGGCGCGGAGGCGATCGCATCGACGAACAGGGCGATGAAGTGCCCTCCCCCACCGAACAGCATCTCGGCCTTGTCGCCGAAGTGTCGGAAGAAGGTGCGCTCGGTGAGATCGGCCCGCTCGGCAATCTGCGCGACCGTCACCTCGTCGAAGCCGCGCTCGGAGTAGAGCTCCATCGCGGCGCGCGACAGGCGCTCCTCCGCACCCGGCTCCCAGCGACTCATGGTTCGATACTACGTGATGACAGCCACTGACATAAGGTGTACAGTCTCCAATGTCAGTAACTGACATCACTATTTGGAAGGCTACACAATGCGCGTATTCGTCACAGGGGCATCCGGATTCATCGGCTCCAACGTCGTTCCCGAACTCCTCCAGCACGGCCACACCGTGCTCGGCATGGCCCGATCGGATGAGGGTGCCGCCAAGGTCGAGGCCATGGGCGCCGAGGTGTTGCGCGGCAACATCGACGATCTGGACAGCATTCGCAAGGGCGCCGTCGACTCGGATGCCGTCATCCACCTCGCGTTCAAGCACGACTTCAGCGACTTCGCCACCAACATGGCGAGCGACCGCGCGGCCGTCGAGGCCTTCGCCGAGGTGCTCGCCGGCACCGACAAGCCGTTCAGCATCGCATCCGGGGTCGCCGGTCTCAGGTTCGGCGAGATGTCGACCGAGCTGGACGGACAGGTCGAGGGGGAGGGACCGATGGCGGCCCGTCGCAACACGGGCATCTTCACGCTCGCGCTCAAAGACAAGGGCGTGCGGTCATCCATCGTGCGCCTCTCCCCCACGGTGCACAACGAGAACAAGGAGGGCTTCATCGGCCACATGGTCGACGTGTCCCGCGAGAGCGGCGTCGCCGGCTACGTGGGCGACGGATCGCAGCGCTGGCCCACCGTGCATGTGAAGGATGCCGCGGCACTCTTCCGCCTGGCCATCGAGCAGGCGCCGGCCGGGTCGACGCTTCACGGAGTCGGCGAGGGCGCGGTGACGATCCGCTCGATCGCTGAGACCATCGGCCGCCAGCTGTCGATCCCGGTCGAGTCGGTCGAGGCGGAGCACTACGACTGGCTCGGGCCGTTCCTCTCCATGGACAGCCCCTCATCGAACGACCTCACTCGCGAACTGCTCGGCTGGGAGCCGACCCACCCCGGGCTCATCGAGGACCTCGACAACGGGCATTGGTTCGAATAGCTCTACTCCTCCACAGGGTGCTGGCCAGAGGGCTTATCCACAAGAGAACAGGCCCCTGACCAGCACTTTAGGAATGTCAGTGGCTGGTGCGAGAGTTCTCGTATGGACACCTTCAGCGACACGCTCGAGCAGGCCACCGTCCTGCTCGAGCAGCTGGCGCGCGTGCCCGTCGAAGCTCTCACCGACGAGGAGGTCTGCCTGCTGACGGTGCAGGCCGAGCGGGCGGGTCGGTTCATGGATGCCATCCGCGTTCGCACCGCGGCCGAGATCGACGAGCGGTCCCGTTTCGAGCTCGGCACCGCCGGGCTGAGTTACCGGCTCGGCCAGCGTCGGTCCGATGACTTCATCGAACAGCTCACCCTCGTTTCTGCAGCCACGGCGAACCAGCGCATCCGCCTGGGAGTGGCTATCCGGCCGCGCCTCTCGCTCACCGGCGAGGTGTTGCCTGCCGCTCACCCTCACGTCGCTGCCGCACTGATGTCGGGCGACCTGGGAGTGGATGCCGCAGCCGGCATCGTGCGCATGCTCGACCAGGCGACGACCCACTCCCCCTACCCGGAGCAGTTCGACGAGTCCGAGCGCTACCTCGTGTCGATCGGCGCACTGAAGTCGGCCGACCTCGTCGCCGTCGAGGCGCGAGTGCAGCGAGAGGCTCTCGACCCGGATGGCGCCCCCGAGCGTGAAGCGCAGCTACGCGCCCGCAGGCGGTTCCGTTTCGGTCGCGAATCCCACGGGCTCGCCACGTTCTCGGGTGCGTGCGACCCGGCCTCCGCCGCACTGCTGCGGTCGGCCTTCACCGAGTCGAACGCGCCCGACGCCAAGCCGCGGTTCCTCTCCGACGAAGATCTGCAGGATGCCGCATCCGACCCACGCACGCGGGAGCAGCGGCAGCTCGATGTGCTGATCGGGCTCGTGACCGCAGGCCTTCGCTCTACCGGCCAGCGCCCCACAGCAACCGTCATGGCGGTCGTTACCTTCGATGACCTCGAGAACCACAAAGGTGTCGCCTGGCTGGATGACGCGGACGAGCCGATCTCGGCCGCATCGCTGCAGCAGATGGTGTGCGACTCGGGTTTCCAGCGCGTGCTGGTCGGGCGGAACGGCCAAATCGTCGGGCGCAGTCCGCTCGAGCGGTACTTCAGCACCATCCAGCGAAAACAACTCGCGGTGCGGGACGGCGGATGCGTCTGGCCCGGGTGCACCGCACCACCCAGTTGGTGCGAAGCCCATCACGTTCTGGAATGGGAACATGGCGGGGCGACGGTACTCGATAACGGCGTGCTGCTCTGCCCGGCCCATCACCATATGCTGCACAGCTCTGCCTTCACGATGAAGATGGTCGACGGTCGGCCGATGCTGCTCGCGCCCCCATGGATCGACCCCGACCAGACCTGGCGGATGCTCGGGCGGCAGCGAGTGATGATGCAGCGAGTCACGGTTCCTGAACCAGCGCAGCAGCGCGAGCTGGTGACCACGTGAGGCTACGGCTTGCGCTACGGACGCAGCGTGTGCAGTACACCGAGCGCGACGCCGACGATGACGAGCGCCGCCACAACCGTTCCGCCGAAACGCCAGAGGGTGCGACGACGCGACGCCGTCGTCACCTCCTGGCGAAGCCGGTCGAAACGCTGCGCGATGCGGAGCGAGTCCGTCGGGTCGTTCGCGACGGCATGCCAGGTCGCGCGATCCTGGGCCGCGTGCAGGTAGTAGGCGACGGCTTCCGGTCGCAGCACCAGTGGCTCGTGCTTGAGAAATCCGAGCAACCGAGACGCCGGCAACACGGTCACCGCGGCGGGCTTTGCACCACTGGTCACCGTCTCGACGCCGACCACCACGATGAGCGGCGTGACGTTCACGACACCGCCACTCGCCCGGCGAATCAGCTCAGACGCCCGCCGCGCTTCGAACAGCGAGTTGCGCACGAAATCGGTCTGCTGGCCGTCGACGAGCACGCTGTTGCCCGCGGCGAGCACCTTGCGTCCCGCGAGGTTCTTGGTCTTGATCGTGAAGATGCCGGGCGGCCCGATCACCACATGATCGATATCAGAGTCCCCGTCGCCGACCGGCACGGCGTGCAACACCGTAAAGGCGTCGCCCAGACGGGAGAGCAGCGCGCCCACCTCGAGTTCGCCGATCGCGTCCCGGTACCGGCCGACGGCATCCGGGTGCAGCGGATCCACCCCGAACACCCGCGCTACGGCAGAACGAGGCCGCGCCAGCGCTTGCGCGTGCAGGCACTGCCGCATGACGGCGTACGCCGCTGCTCGTGCGCGCAGGGTCGGTTGACCAGTCGTCGGCTGACCGGCCCCGCCTGTGGTTACGTCGGTAATGGCTCCCCCATGCCCGAAAGGTCGTGGCTCCCCCGAGCCGGATGAATCTGACTACAGGCTATTGGTCACCGATCAAAAACGGCATCCCCAGAACGGGTGCGTGCGTGCCAGACTTTCGGCATGACCTCACTCTTCGCCCCAACCGTTCCCGGAATGATCCGCATCAACCGTGGCGCGCTCATCGCCGTCTCCGTCATCGGCATCGTGCTCGGCATCGCCGCGCTTGCCCTCCCAGGCGTGAGCCTCATCACCGTCGCGATCATCTTCGGCGCCTACCTGGTCGCCTCCGGCATCTTCCGGATCGTCACCGCGCTCACCGTCAGCAGCCTGAGCACGATGCTCCGCTGGATCACCGCAGGCATCGGACTGCTCGTCGTGCTCGCCGGTATCTTCTGCCTCGCCGACCCGTTCTCGTCGCTGAGCGTGCTCGGCATCCTGATCGGCATCGGCTGGATCGCGGAAGGGGCCGTCGACATCCTCGCCGCCATCCGCCACACGGTCACCCCCGCCTGGTACGGCTGGGTGAGTGGCGTGATCTCGGTGATCGCCGGGGTGGTGGCCGTCCTGCTTCCTGCCGCCGCGTTGCTTGCGTTCATCACGATCGGGGCGATCCTGCTCATCGTCGTGAGCGTGTCGACGCTGCTGATGATGCCCCGGCACGCATAGCCGGTGAAGACCCTGCCGTGTCCACCAGCCTGTTCGGGGTTTTCTAGGGCTCGGCCAAGTACGATTCAGCGGTGACCCCCGGATCGGTGCTGCTCGATGTGCTGCTCATCGCCGTACTGGTGGCGTGGGCGGTCTACGGCTACCGTCGCGGCTTCGCACTGAGCCTCGGCGGCATCCTTGGCGTGATTGCCGGCACGATTCTCGCCTTTTTCGCGATCCCGTTCGTCACCGGACTCGTTGGCACCAGCTTCTGGCGCCTGCCCACCATCCTGTTCGTCGTCGCCGGACTGATCGTCGCCGGCTTCGTGCTCGGCACGGCCATCGGCCGGGCGATCAGCCGCGGCGTGCCGAAGGGTGCGCTGCGCACGGCCGACCGCGTGCTCGGCATGCTGGTGTCGCTGGTCGCCACCTCGGCTGTCATCTCGATGCTGGCCTTCAGCATCGGGTCGCTGGGAATCCCGTTCGTGTCCGACGCGATCGCCAGCTCGCGTGTGGTCGCGGCGATCAACGCTGTGACACCCGCTCCCGTCGGCGACCTGGAGGCTCGCGTGCGGGCGGCGATCAGCCAGCAGGGCATCCCGCGTCTCCTCGACTCGATCGGTGCAGGCAGTCCGCTGCCCATCCCGACCGACGGGGCCGATGCCGCCCAGGCGCTGGCCGCCCATTCCGTCGTCAAGATCACCGGCAACGCGTACGCGTGCGGCCAGAACCAGTCCGGCAGCGGATTCGTGGTCTCCGCAGATCGCGTCATCACGAACGCGCACGTCGTCGCCGGGGTCACCGAACCCGTGGTGGTCGCGCCCGACGGTGGCAGCTGGACCGGCCGTGTCGTCTACTTCGACCCGGTGGGTGACCTCGCGGTGGTCGCGGTCTCCGGGATGCCGACGGCCGCCCTGAAGATCGGCGCCACTTTGCCGACCGGCGCGAGCGCGGTCTTCGACGGCTACCCGCTCGGCGGACCGTTCAGCTCGAAGCCCGCAGCTGTGCAGGGCGTGAGCACCGTTCGGGTTCCGGACATCTACGGAACAAACACCTCCGACCGCGAGGTCTACTCACTGGCGGCGGACGTCGAGCAGGGCAATTCTGGCGGCCCGGTGCTGGATGCGAATGGTCATGTGGCCGGCGTCGTCTTCGCGAAGTCATCGACGACACAGAACGTCGGATTCGCACTCACCACCGCCGAACTGGTGCCGGTCGCGACCCAGGCCGCGTCATTTTCGAACCCCGTCGCATCCGGCCACTGCACGACCGAATAGAGCGTTGGCACCGTTTTTACCGGCGGCACAGATTTTACCGACGGCACAGACAAGCCTGTACACCCCCGTCACATTCCGGTGACGCCTCCGTAACGACCCGGGTCCGATGATGCAGTTCTGGGGGTTTCACATGGGGTATCAGGGGATTGTTTCAAGGATCGGCAAAATCCACACGGGGCGAAAGATGAGGGTAACCACCGCCCTGTTAGGAGCTCTTGTCGTGGTGGCGGGGTTCGTTCTGGCGCAGGGGGCAACGCCAGCAACGGCCGCCACCCCGCTGGTGATCAGCCAGTGCAATTACGACAGCAATACGCCGGGGCTGCTCATCTCCTGCGATGTGACGGTCAACAACTACTTCAACTCCGCAACGGGGGCCATGAGCTCGTCCACGGTCGTGAAGGCATGCCGGGGAGCAGCCAACACTGCTCCGTCGAGCTGCACGGTGTCGACCCTGCCCGCGACATTCGTGGTGACCTCGGTCAACCAGTGCAATAACTCGGTAAATGGCGGTGGATCAACGCTTGCCTGCTCGGTCACCATCGTGAACAACATCACCGGAACGATCGGGCTTTCGGGCTTCTCCGTGAACCAGTGCATCGGCACCGGTGGCGGAGGTGGCACGTCGACCACGATCTGCAATCCGATCGCAAGCACCACGAGCGCGACCGTCACGCAGTGCAACGGCTCGGCGAATGGCGGCGGTGGCGACGGCCGCGTGATCTGCACCGTCAACCCGGGCGATGGGTCTGCCCTGCCGGTCGGGATAACCCAGTGCAACGGGTCTGCCAATGGCGGCGGAAGTACGGTGACGTGTAGCTCATCGGTGCGCAACATCTTTACCGCCGCGGCGGTCGCACCGCCCGCTCGCGGGTCTGCGGGGTCCGGTGGAACCGCGACGAGTTCGGCCCAGGTCGCCACCGGTGCTTCGCTCGCATCCAGCAAGCTCACCAGCGACGATCGCGCCTTCGGTGAGATCGCCGCCTCCCACGCGACTGTCTCCTCCGCAACGCTTCGCAGTGAGCGAGCCCTAGAGCACGCGGCCGCTGTCGAAGCGGCTGCGGCCGCAGCAGCGGCCGCAAGCCGCGCCGCGGTGCTCGCCTTCACGGGAGCGAATGCGACGGTGGCCGTGGCGTTGGCGCTCCTCACGGCGCTGGCCGGGACCGTTCTGGTACTCCTCTCGGCCGTCCGCCGGAGGCTAGCTGCCCGATCGAACCGCCCGGCGCCGAGGACGGCACGGGCGTGACGGTTTCGCCTGGCCTGTCCGGCGGAACATCGTGCTTTCGGGGAACGGGGGTTCCTCGGAGGCGCCGGTGGCTACGCTCGGCGTGACCACCCTGCTGGCGACGGGAGGCCGGTTCGGGCCGGCCCTCTCGTCGCTGCGGCGATCGTGATGCGACAGCTATTCACAGGGAGGACAGACAGCTAAGATTGCACCACAAGTAGAACGTGGTGACCATATGTCGTCTGGCCCTCCTTCTGGTGCTGGCCCGGTCCCCGCTCGCATTCCAGCGGACAATTTTTCTCCCGAGCGAGCCCTCGAGGCCGTCGGCGATCGGTGGAGCCTGCGAATAGTGCGGGCGGCGATGTTCGCCAACGTCACGGGGTTCGCCGATTTCGAGTCGACCATCGGCATCGAGCGTGACGTTCTCTCGTCGCACCTGTCCGCGCTCGTGGGGGCACAACTCATGACCGAGGTGTCCGGAAGCTTTCGGCTCACCGAGCAGGGCCGCAACCTCGAGCCGGTGATCATCGCGCTGTCGACCTGGTCCGACGGTTGGTCGCATGCGCCGGAACCCCGCATGCTGTTCACTGTCCACGAGGATGCAGTCGTCGAAACCCCGGGACTCGTGTCACCCGACGACCCGGTCAGCGCCGATGCGCTCATCATCGAGATGACCCTGCTCGGCGCATTCTCCGTGCGGGTCGGCGGAAAGGTGATCGACGAACTCGCCGTCGGCTCCCAGCGCCTGCTGGTATTTCTCGCGCTTCACCATCGTGCGGTCACACGGATCGCAATGGCCGGGCAGATGTGGCCGGAGGCGACCGACGAGCGCGCCGGCATCAGCCTGCGGTCGGCTCTCTCGCGGCTCGACGTCTCGACCCGCGAGTCGATCCTGTCCGCCTCGGCGGGCCTCAGCCTCCTCGACACCGTGGCGGTTGACCTCCGCGCGGCGCAGGCTCTCGCCGGCCGGTTGCTCCGACCGGGTGGCGCGACCGATCTCGCGGATCTCGATTCGGAAGCGCTCGCAACGCTGTCGTCCGACGTTCTCCCCGACTGGTACGACGACTGGGTTCTCGCCGAAGCCGACGAGTGGCGGCAGCTGAGGATGAACGCGCTCGAAGCGCTGTCCGCCCAGCTCGCCGCGATCGGGAGACTCGCGGAGGCCGCCGCCGCCGCACGAGCGGCAATGAAGGTCGAGCCCCTTCGCGAGAGCGCCAACGCGGCCCTGGTGCGGGTGTACCTCGCCGAGGGCAACCAGTCCGAGGCGCTGCGCGTCTACGACGGGTACACCAAACTGCTTCACGACGTGCTCGGCCTGGTGCCCACCGCCATGATCAGCGATCTCGTGGTCGACCTGCGTTCGAGCTAGGCGGCAGGACCGGATTGCAGAACGACGGTCGCGGAGTTCGCTGCGCCGGTCGAGTCGGTCCAGGTGATCGTGACGCTGTCACCGGCCATGTGTGCGGCGATCAACGGGCTGAGAGCGGCTTCGCTGTCGATCGCCGTGCCGTCGACCGAGGTGATCGTGTCACCGGCGGCGAGGCCCGCGGTGGCGGCGGGAGTGCCCGCAATCACACCGGAGACCACTGCCGCGGTGGACTCCCGGGAAAGCTCCACACCGAGGAAGGCCGGGTAGCCGATCGTGACATTGCCACCGACCTTGCCGGACTCGATCTGCTTCGCGATCGTGAGCGCCTCCGAGATCGGGATGGCGTAGCCCGCAGTCTCGCGGGTACCTGAGGTCGCGGCGGTATCCATGCCGATCACCCTGCCCTGGGCATTCAGGAGCGGGCCCCCGGAGTCGCCAGCGACGACATCCGCGCTGGTCTCGATCAGGTTGCTGAGGCTCTCCGTCTCATCGGTGCTGTCGCCCTGCACGGTGATGGCCTGCTCGGTGGCCGTGACACTGCCCGTGGCGGACACCAGGTCGCCGGTGCCGCCGGCGTTGCCGATGGCGGTCACCGCGTCGCCAACAGCGGCGGTGTACGAACTGTCATAGCTGGCCGTGGTGAGACCGGAGGCGTTCGTCAGTTTGAGAACCGCGACGTCGTCGGTGACATCCTCTCCGACGACGGTGGCGGTGTAGGTCTTGTTCGTGGACTCGACAGTCACCGTGATGGAGGTCGCACCCTCGATCACGTGGTTGTTGGTGAGGATGTACCCGCTCGAAGTGAGGATGGTGCCGGTTCCGGCCGCCTGTTCGCTCGAGTCGTAGTCGATGGTGGACAGCACCGTGACGACACCGACCTTCTGCGCCTTCGTTGCAGCGACGCCGGCCGTCGTGCGAGAGGCGGGCTGGAAGCGAGGGCTCTGCGTGGTCGGAGTGTTGCCCGAAATCGGCTGCGACTGGCTACTGAGAGTCGCGGCGTGGTCGAGCGTTGCCCAGGCGATCCCGGTGCCGCCGGCGACGATGCCGAGGGACAGCGCGACACAGCCGGCAATGATCACACCGTGGCGCGACTTGCGGGGCTTGACGAACGCGGGTGGGGTCGGCTGCTCTTCGATGTCCATGTAGCGAGAATGAACCCGGAACCTTGTGCTTGCCTATGACCGAACTCGGAGTCGGATGCACGCTCGCTTACAGGTTGCCGGACGGGAGGTTGCTGGCAAGGAACGCATTGGCGCGCTCCCACGCGTCGGCCGCCGCGACAGGGTCGTAGCTGTTCGGGTTGGTGTCGTTGAAGAACGCATGCCCGGTGTTCTCGTAGACCTTCGAGGTGAAGTCGACACCGGCATCCGCCATCTTCGTGGTCACCTCGGGCAGACCGTCAATGAGGGACGCGTCGTTCACGCCGTACAGTGCGAGAATCGGCGCGGAGATCGTGGAGTAGTCCTCGACGGTTCCGGGGTTGCCGTAGAACGGGATGGCCGCCTTCACCCGGGAGTCCGCTGCGGCGATCGCGAAGCTGTAGGTTCCACCGAAGCAGAACCCGGTCACGGCGATGCGTCCGTCGACTCCGGCCTGCGACTCGAGGTAGTCAACCGCGGCGGTGAGAGCACCGACCGCCCATTCGGTGAACCCGGGAGTGCCGAGCGACGCGAAGGCGTCACGCAGGCGGGGCTGGGCTTCGGTGCGAACCTTCTCGTCCGGGTGATTGCGAAGGGTGAACAGCTCCGCGCCCACCTGCGCCTCGATGCCGATCGCGCTCAGCAGGTCGGGCGCGAGAACGAGGTAGCCCTGGGCGGCGAAACGATCGGCGACAGTTTTGATGTGATCGACCAGCCCCCAGACCTCGTGGATGACGATCAGCGCACCCTTGATTTGTCCGGTGGGCGGCACGACGTACGCGGAGAAGTCGGTGGGAAAATCGAATCCGCTCTCCCCCAGGCTCGCGAGTGTGGCATTCGGAACGGGGAGGGTGATCATCGATGACATGTCTCCATTTTAGCTAGCGGAGCATTAGGTTGAGCCAATGCCCATCGCACTTATCACCGGCGCCTCGGCCGGACTCGGCGCAGAATTCGCCCGCCAACTCGCCGCTCAGGGTTACGACCTGGTGCTCACCGCCCGGGACAGGACGCGGCTCGACGCTCTGGCGACAACCCTCCCGGTGAACGTCGAGGTGATCCCGGCCGACCTGCTGTCGCCAACCGGACTCGCGCTGGTCGAGGCGCGCGCCGGCGACGCGGTCCGCCCGATCGACCTACTCGTCAACAACGCTGGCTTCGGTCTGCAGAAAAGCTTCGCTGAAAACTCGATCGACGATGAGGTGGCCCTCGCCGAGATGCTCATCGTGGTACCGCTTCGGCTCACGCATGCCGCGCTGTCGCAGATGCTTCCCCGGGCATCCGGAACGATCGTGATTGTCGCTAGCGTCGCGGGATACACACCGCGCGAGACCTACGGTGCCGCGAAGACGTGGGTGCTGAGTTTCAGTCGCTGGGCGAACGCCTTCTACCGCTCACGTGGCATCACGGTCAGTGCGATCGCGCCGGGCTTCACACGCACCGAGTTCCACAGTCGCATGGGCATCACCAGCGTGGACGACGTACCCGGTTTCCTCTGGCTGAAGGCGGAGACCGTGGTGAGGGTGGGGCTGCGGGATGTGGCCCGCGGCAAAGCGATCTCCATCCCGACCGCGCGCTACAAGCTCGCCGTCGCGCTCGCGAGTGTTCTGCCTACCAGCCTCGTGGTTCGCATGGCCGCCCGAGGACGCTGACCGGTCACTGCCGTGCTGCGCTAGAGCGCGATTCCGAGAAGCAGCCACGCGAACCGGAGCCGTCGCGCCCGCGCGACCTCGCGCTGGAATGCAGCGAACTCGGTGCGATCGCTCGCGGCGTCGCGGGCGACCCGGGCATCCCACTCGCCGCCCGGCTGTCGCTCGCACCAGGTGCCGGCGGTGAGGCCGACCGTGCTGTAGCCGGCGACGGCGCGGGGTGACAGTACTCGAGGCAGCTCGGCCAGCCACTCGGCCAACCGGGTGGGCGCGAAGACCTCGACGGGCCTCGGACTCTCCCTCAGAACCAGTTCGGCCGCCGATGCGACAACCAGGCATGGAGTGACCGTGACGCGGGAACCCAGCGCCGCGGACATCCGCGCGGCAACGATCTCGGACTCGTCCTCGACATCGCGGAGGTGCGGGAAGCGGGTGCCGTCGGCGACGAAGGTGCGTTCGCCGACCCAGACGCGCTCACCCGCATGATTGCGAAGGGCGATGCTGAACACCCCGGGCGGCCCGATGACGACATGCTCCACCGGCGGCTCGTTCACACCGATCGGAACGGTGTCCAGAACCGTCCAGTCATGGCCGAGGCGGTCGAGGAGCTCAGCGACCTCGACCTCCGCGAGAGCACCGGCGTAGGCGTGAGCAGCGGACCTGGCCAGCGGATCGATTCCGAAGACTCGTGCGGCGAACGAGCGCCGGGGAGCCTCAGCCTGGAGCCTGAGAAACTCGCGCACGGACGCCAGCGACGGTGAAGTGGGTCGCTCGGCCGGGGTTCTCGGTGCATTCGAGAGCGGGGCATGCGAGAGCGGGGCATGCGAGAGCGGCCCCGCACCAGTGTCGTCCCTGGGCGGGGCCGCAGCTGCGTCCCCTAGTACCGTAATTTCCGTCCCCCAACGGTGTCGTGCTTTGGCACAACGCTAGGCGAGCCGGCTCGTCGGCAAACTCCCCAGTTCGGGGTGTCCCAGACATTCTCGAAGCGGTGGGTGGGCTTTATCGAGCCAGCGGATTGGTCCCTGTCGCGGCGAGGATCGCCCACGCCGTCGCCGCGGTGTGCTCGACATCCGGCAGCGTCTCACCGAAGCCGGTGGCAAGCCCGGCGCGGGAGGCCGCCGGGACACCGCCGTCCGGCAGCTGCGAAGCCCACACCCGGTCGAGCAATGCCGCATCGTCGCAGGCCAGCGCGAGTTGGGCCGTTCCTTCGAGCCACACGGCGCTGGTGTCCGCGTCGCTGTACGAGACACCTCCATCGACCCGCAATTCCGTTTGCGCCCATTCGAGCGCGCGGGAATATCGTCGCCCGACCGCGAGCGCTGGCCAGGTTTGGGCGTCGAGCGGAATCGGGCGCGGATTCGGGGTCGCGCCGTCATCGGTCGTTCCCGTCACGAAGTGGTCACCGGTGAACATCGACGCCACGAACGCCTCCGCCGAGTCGGCGAGCTGGTTCCAGCCGAGACCGACGAACAACCCGAACGCGTCGGCATTGTGTTCGGTCGCCTTCCAGCCGAAGCTATTTCCCGCTGCGTCGATCCCGCCGGCGTATCCCAGGCGACTGAGCTGACTCTCCGCTATCCACTCCCCCGCACTCTCCGCCGCGAAACGGTAGCGGGATGCCCCGCTCGCCTCGCCGAGGCGCATCAGGGCGATGCCCACCCAGGCCTGGTTTCCCGTCGCGGTGCCGGCATCGAGCGCGCGGCCGGACCGGTAGGCGTTCCGGAATCGGCCATCCGGCTCCTGCAGGTCGAGCAGCACGGCGCCGACCCGCAGGGCGCGCTCGACGTCACCGACCGCGAGCATCGCCAGGATGTCGAGTGCCGCGTCGTAGCTGAACGTGGTCGTCGCCACGGTCGGGAAGCTCGGTGGCGGACCGTCCGCGGCATCGATCAGGGCCGCCAACCTGGCGGTCGCACGATCCTTGGGCTGCGGCATGTCGCTCACTGTATGCCGACCCCGCCAAGTCTCAACACGAGCGCGCCAACCGCTATTCGGGGCCCAACAGGGCGTTCGCGACAGTGGAGTGCACGGAGTCTTCGTTGCTCGGGTGGAAGCCACCGGCAAGCACGTCGCGGTACAGCCGGCCCAGTTCGCTCGAGCTCGAGAACGCCGCGCCGCCTGCCACGCCGACGGCCTGGTCGACCACGTATTTCGCCGTCCGCGTCGCGCGGGACTTGATGCCGACGAGGCCGCGGAACCACTGGTCCCCGCGGTCGGCCAGTGCGTCGATGTCGCCGGCGATCGCGTCCAGCTGCGGCGGCAAGGCGTCCACCGCGAGGGCGGCATCCGCGATCTTCCACCGCACATTGGGGTCCTTGTCTTTGCTGAGACCCGTGCGGGCGGACGTGCGACCCTTGACCGCCGCGACCGCCAGCTCGAGGGCGCGCTGTGCGATTCCCGTGTACACCGCCGCGACCAGGATCTCGAAGTTGGCGAAAATGCCGAAGATCAGCGAGTCGGGGTTCGGCCCGGGCTTCAGCCGTCGCACGACCCGGTCGGCGGGAGCGATCACGCCGTCGAGTCGGGTGCTATTGCTCTGGCTGGCTCTCATGCCGATGGTGTCCCAGTCGTCGAGGGTTGTGATGCCGTCGGCGTCTCTCGTGACGAACGCGTGCACCAGTTTGGGCGCATCCGGCGACTCGCTGTCGAGCCCGAACAGGCCGAGCCGGGTCCAGGCCGGCGACAGGCTGGTGAAGATCTTGGTGCCGGTGAACGCATAACCGCCATCGGCGAGCGGTTTCGCCTCGGTGGCAGAGCCGAACAACACGAGGTCGTTACCCGCCTCGCTGATGGCGAAGGCGAAGACCTCGCCGGCCGCCGCATCCGTCAGCACGAACTCGAGCGAGTCGTCACCGCGGTCGCGAAGAGTTTTGGCGACCCCGGTCCAGACCAGGTGCATGTTGACCGCGAGTGCAGTCGCCGGCGCCGCGGCGGCGAGCGCCGACTGGGCGTGCGCCACCTCGACGAGGCTGAGCCCGAGACCGCCGAGCTCCTTCGGCACGAACGCCTTCAGGTAGCCGGCCGCCTTCAGCTCCTCGAGATCTTCGGTGAAGAAGGCGTTGTCGCGGTCATAGCCGGCGGCACGGGAATGGATGCGGTCGAGGAGTTCGGGGCTGAGAACGGTCACGGTTCAAGCATTGCACTCGTTGGTGAGGTCTCGACAAGCTCGACCGCTTCCGCCCGTGAGCGGCTCAGGCGATCGCGAAGCGTCGTGCCGAGCGCTCCTTGGCCTTCGCGGCCTCAACCTCCCGGTCCTTCGGCGGCCCGACCGCCACCAGATCCTGCAACAGATGCTGCGTGATGTGTGCGATCTCGTGCACGGCGTTATCGAAGGCCTCCTGGTTGGCCTTTGAGGGCTTCGTCGATCCGCTGATCTTTCGCACGTACTGAAGCGCGGCGGCGTTCACCTCATCGCTGGTGGCGGCTGGCTCGAAATTGTGGAGGGTGTGGATGCTTCTGCACATGCCACGAAATTACTCGGGTGGGCTGACAGGCGAAAGGGTGGCCTTCGGTCGACGGGTGATCGACCCGCTCACGATCGCCGCGATGACGCACAACCCGGCCGCACCGAGCCAGGCCGGCGTGTAGCTGCCGAAGTTGTCGCGCACGACGCCGGCGGTCGTCGCTGCGATCGCCGCACCGATCTGGTGGGCGGCGAAGATCCAGCCGAACACGATGGGTCCGTCTGTGCCGAACACCTCACGAGCGAGAGCGACGGTCGGCGGAACGGTGGCCACCCAGTCGAGACCGTAGATGACGACGAACAGCACGATCGGGGGCTGGATGGTCGCCGACAGCAGGTACGGCAGGATGAGCAGCGACACCCCGCGGAATCCGTAGTAGCCGACGAGCAGGTAGCGCGGGTTGATGCGGTCGGTGAGCCAGCCGGAGGCGATGGTGCCGACGATGTCGAAGACGCCGACCACCGCGAGAAGTCCCGCCGCCGCGGTCTCGGGTAGGCCGTGGTCCATGGCCGAGGGGATGAAGTGGGTTCCGATCAGCCCGTTGGTGGTCGCACCGCAGATGGCGAAGCCGGCGACCAGCGCCCAGAAGGTTCGCACCTTCGATGCCCGGACCAGGGCGCTGATCGCCCGACGAGCGGCATTCGGTCCGCCCTGCACGACCGGAACTGGCGGAGTCTCGTCAAGCAGGGCCGGTGAGCCGAACGGGGTGACCCCGAGATCGGCCGGCCTGTTGCGCAGGAAGATGATGACGAACGGCACCACGATCAGCGCACCCGCAGCGCACGCGAGCGAGGCTTCGCGCCAGCCGACGTTCTGCACCAGCGACGCGATGAGCGGAAGGAAGGCGAGCTGCCCGGTGGCGCTGCCGGCGGTGAGGATGCCGACCACGAGCCCGCGGTGCTTCACGAACCAGGTGTTGGCCACGGTGGCGGCGAACACGAGCGCCATCGATCCGGTGCCCAGCCCGATGAGCACTCCCCAGGTGAGCAGCAATTGCCAGGACGCGGTGACGAAGACGCTCAGGCCGCTGCCCGCCGCGATCAGCAGCAGCGCGACGGTGGTGACCCGGCGGATGCCGAACCGCTCCATCAGGGCTGCGGCGAACGGGGCGGTGAGCCCGAAGAACAGCAGGTTGATCGACACGGCGAGCGATAGGACGCTGGTGCTCCAGCCGAACTCCTGGTTGAGCGGCAGCATGAGCACGCTTGGTGCAGCGCGGAAGCCGGCCGCGCCCACCAGGGCGAGAAACGCCACGGCCGCGACGATCCACGCCGGGTGGAAGCGGCGGCGTTTCGTCCCGGTCGGTGAAGTCACGTTCCGAGTATGCGACAGAATGGAGCAAGTGAGCGCACCAGAAGACCCACCGAAACGGTCGCGATTCGTCGATCTCACGCCACTTCGAGAATCCCCGGCATTCGCCCGACTCTGGTTCGGCAATGCGGTGTCGGGCATCGGCGGACAGATGACGATCGTCGCCGTCGGCCTGCACATCTACTCGATCACGCACTCCACCTTTGCGGTGTCGCTGGTCGGCGGATTCGCGCTGATTCCGATGATCATCTTCGGGCTGTACGGAGGCATGCTCGCCGACGCGTTCGATCGCAAGCTGCTGCTGATGATCGCGTCGGTCGTGGCGTGGGGAACCACCATCACGCTGGTGGTTCTGGCATTCACCCACGTGGAGATCGTCTGGCCGTTCTACGTGCTCACCACGCTGAACGCGGTATCGACGACGGTGCTGATGACCGTGCGCTCGGCGGTCGTGCCGAGGCTTCTGCCGCGCCGACTGATCCCCGCTGCCGCCGCCCTCAACGGCATCGCCTTCGGCGTGGCGCTGACCCTCGGCCCAGCCCTCGCCGGCGTGCTGGTCGCCCTGGTCGGCTTCGGCTGGACTTACCTGGTGGATGTCGTGCTCTTCCTCAGCGCGTTCGCGGGGGTGTTCACGCTCCCGCGATTACCACCGGAGGGGGATATCCAGCGACCGGGTCTCGCGTCGCTCAAGTACGGGCTCTCGTTCCTGCGCAGGGCACCCAACATCCGCGTCTCGTTCCTCGCCGACATCATCGCGATGACCTTCGGCCAGCCGCGGGTGCTGTTCCCCGCCGTCGGCGCGGTCGTACTCGGCGGCGGAGCGATCACCGTCGGGATTCTCACCGCTGCCGGGGCTGTGGGCGCCCTGCTCAGCAGCATCGTGTCGGGCCGTCTCAGCCACGAACGCTGGCACGGGAGGGCGATCCGCACCGCGATCATGGTCTACGGCGTTTTCATCGCGGCCTTCGGCGCCCTGCTCGCGATCATGTCGTTCGGCCCGGGCGGCCACGTCACCTCATCGCTGACCAACGCCTATCTGCCGGAGATCGGCATCGCGGCCGTGCTTCTCGCCGGTGCGGGTGCGGCGGACAACGTCAGCTCCATTTTCCGGAGCACCATGTTGCAGACCGCTGTGCCCGACAACATGCGGGGACGCCTGCAGGGCATCTTCACCGTCGTCGTCGCGGGCGGTCCGCGGGTCGGTGACGTCTACGTCGGTGTGGTGGCGGCGATCGGCGCGATCTGGCTGCCGCCCCTGCTCGGTGGACTTCTGATCATCGTGCTGATCGCCGTCCTGGTTCGGGTTCAGCGAACATTCCTTGAGTACGACGCGCAGAACCCCACGCCGTAATACCCTGTCCTCGTGACTGACACCTCGGCCTCCAGCATCGACCCTGCGCCGATCGATTTCGGCCCGCTCTCCGCGCCGGTGCCCGCCGCGAACGTGATCGCGTTCAGGAACAACGCACGGATGTTGCGCCAGCCCTGGGCGGTCTCCACCTTTACCGCGAGCACCGTCGTCTCGATCGTCGTGCTCGTTCTGGTCGCGATCCTGTTCGGCTTCATCTGCCTGACCATCCTGCTATCGCTGGTCGCCGGAATCGCGGAGGGCCAACTCGGCTTCGGCGCGCTGGTGGTTCCGTTACTGTTCGCTGCCCTGCTGCTCACCGGCGTGATCTGGGCGGTGCGACGTGCGTACCGAGCCGCCGTTCCGTCGCTGGCCACCTGGACCCGCTGGTACCGCCTCAGCACCTTCGCCGACGCGAACCAGCTCGAGTTCTCACCGCTGACGCCCGACCCGACCTATCCCGGCGCCATTTTCGGCCATGGTGACACACGGCAGGTCTACGACCACCTCTACCGCAACGACGGCCGCTTTCTCGACATGGGCGACTACCGTTACTCGACCGGCTCCGGCCGTAACCGCACGACGCACCACTGGGGATTCCTGGCGGTCAAACTCGACCGCACGCTCCCCAACATGGTGCTCGACGCAAAAAGCAACAACACCCTGTTCGGCACGACCGACCTGCCGCTCAGCTTCTCCGCCGACCAGCGGCTGTCGCTCGAGGGCGACTTCGACAGGTACTTCACGCTGTACTGCCCGAAGGAGTACGAGCAGGACGCCCTCTACGTGTTCACGCCCGACCTGATGGCGCTGCTCATCGACCAGACCGCGCAGTTCGACGTGGAGATCGTGGACGACTGGATGTTCTGCTACTCGTCGAAGCCGCTCAACCTGAACGATGTGCCTACCGTCAACCACCTGTTCAAGATCGTCGACACGGTGGGGGCGAAGACCGTCAGCCAGACCAAGCGATATTCCGACGACCGCATCGCGACCCCCGGCGCCGACATGGTGGCAGCGCAGGGGCGACGGCTGAAGACGCGCTGGCCGGTGCTCGGCACCATCCTGGGGGTGCTCGTGTTCGGATACTGGCTGGCGAGCTTCGTCTACGGCCTGTTCTTCTAGGTACTCATATCAACGACGCAGTCATACGGTGATGCCCGCGGGCAATTCACCGGCGCTGACCAGCGTCAGCCGCTGCGTTGCGCGCGTCATCGAGACGTAGAGCGCGCCGGCACCGCGCTCCGAGGACTCCACGATCCCGGCGGGGTCGACCACGATCACCGCGTCGAACTCGAGGCCTTTCGCATCCTGCGTGGTGATGAGTGCAACCTCGCTGGTGAGTCCACGCGAACCGCGGCCGATCGCGCCGCCGAATTCCGCAACCAGTCGTCGCTCGACCTCGTCGATCTGCGAGTCCGGGACGATGACAGCCACCGTGCCGCCGACACCCAGGCCGCGCTCCACCGTCACCGCGTGCACGACATCGGCCAGCACCGAGATCGGCCACTCGCTTTCGCGCACGGCGCGGCTCGGCGTCACCGGCAGGCCGTGGGCGATCGCCATCGATTCGGCGGCGGCCGCGATCTGGCTCGGGGTTCGGTAGTTGACGGTCAACTCCTCAAGCCGCCAGCGATCGCCCTCCGGCGACCCCTTCAGCAGCGGCTCAAGAGCGGTCTGCCAGTCGGTGGATGCCGACGCCGACGCCGCCTGCGCGATGTCCCCGACGATGGTGAACGAGCGAAGCGGTCCGCGGCGCAGCAGTAGGCGCCACTGCATCGGCGACAGCTCCTGTGCCTCATCCACGACGACGTGCCCGTATGTCCAGGCGCGGTCGCTCGCGGCCCGCTCGGCAGTGGTGCCGCGGTCGGCGAACTCGGCGAAGTTGTCCGCCAGGTCTTTGGCGTTCACCATTCCGCCGACATCCATGTTCTTGATGGCCGCCTCGGCGTTCTCGATGTCCCGCTTGCGCTGCTGCTTCTGCTCGCGCTTCTGGGCGGCATCCACAGCGTCGTATTCGCCCAGGTGTTCGGCGGCTTCGTCGAGCAAGGGGATGTCCGAGATCGTGAAGGGAGCATCGCGTTCGCGGCGAAGCAGGGCGCGTTGCTCGTCGGACCAGCCGGGCGTGAGCTCCGTCAGCCACTGCGGGCGGGCATACAGGTCCTGCAGCAGCTTCTCCGGAGTGAGCGGCAGCCAGGCTGTATTCAGGGCCACTCGCACGTCTTCGGAGCTGCGCAGGTCTTCGCGCAGCATCGGCAGGTCGGAGTTGTCCATCGAGTTGCCGTTCGCCTTCAACAGCGCGAGCCATTCGCGGGAGAGCGCGGCGAGGGCGTTCTTGACGAAAGTGACCCGCGCCTCGTTGTAGGGCTTACCCCCTTCTCGAGCCCGCACCATCGCGGTCTGGATGAGGTGCGGGTCGAGCATGAGCCGGTCTCCGCTCACCTCGAGTTCCTGCGGTTCGGCGGGCACGCGTTGGCGTGATCGCACGGCGCGCGAGATGACCGACGCCATGCTGGTCTGGCCTTTGAGCCGGGCGACTGCTGGCACGTCTTCGATGGTCGCGTCGACCCCGGGGAATAGCTGCCCGACGCTCGACAGCACGACACCCGTCTCGCCGAGCGACGGGAGCACTGCCTCGATGTACTGCAGGAAGGATCGCGAAGGCCCGACGATGAGCACGCCCGAGCCATTCAGCCGCTCGCGGTTCGAGTAGAGCAGGTAGGCGGCGCGATGCAGCGCGACGGCGGTCTTGCCCGTGCCCGGGCCACCCTGCACGACGAGCACGCCGCGGAGGTCCGAGCGGATGATGCGGTCCTGCTCCGCCTGGATGGTCGCGACGATGTCGCTCATACGACCGGTGCGCTGGGCGGTCAGCGCGGCAAGCAGCGCGCCCTCCCCCTGCAGCTCGGCTGTGTCACCCTCGAGCAGGCTCGCGTCGAAGATCTCGTCCTCCACCCGGATGACCCGCCGCCCCTTCGAGACGAGGTGCCGGCGGGCACGTGTGCCCATGGGGTTCGCCGCGGTGGCCTGGTAGAAGGCGCTGGCCTGCGGCACACGCCAATCGAGCAGGATCGGCTGCAGGTCTTCGTCGCGCAGGCCGATTCGGCCGATGTAACGGAACGGCTCGTCTTCGCTGGTCTCTAACAGGCTCGGCTCGTTCAATAGTTCGAGCCGGCCGAACGCGAGACGCTCGTCGACCTCGCGCAGCTGCACAATGCGGTCCTCGTAGATGCGGGCGAAGGTGTCGCGCTCCGAGCGTCCCTGGTGGTTGCCGCCGACATCCAACAGCCTGACCGCGTCGAGCTGCTGCTCGGCTTCGAGCTTCAGCGCGTCGAGTCGCGCATAGAGCCCTGCCACGTAGTCCTGCTCGCGTACGAGTTCGCGATCGACCATGCTGATTCCCCTAGAGTGCGCGCGCGGGTACGAACGCGGCTATCCATTTTAGTCACTCGGGGCCGGGGCATTTGCCGCGTGCGCACGCTACCGGGTGGGAGTGACGACCGTCAGAAGCGGGGGCAGGCCGACGAGCTGCTTGCGGTCGGCGACCACGGCGTCGAGCAGGTCGGCTTCGTAGCGACGCGCACCGATGCGGTCTTTGCCGGAGATGAGACGCTGGCGGGTGAAGGCGAGATGGGTCGCATCCTGCACGAAGCGGCGGTACTGGCGCCGGAAGCCGTGACTCTTCGCCCATGCGACGACCTGGCGCCGGCCGGCCGGGGTCGAGAGCTGGTTGACCTCGCTAGGCGTGAACCAGCCGACGGCCGCGTATTCCGCCAGCCGGGCCTGGGTGATTCCCTGTTCATGACGCCTCAGTCGTACGACGCCGATGATGGCGAGCACGAACAGCGGCACCTCGACGAGGAAGTAGAACAGGTACCAGTCGGTCGCCCAGTAGGTGGCGCTGTTCCAGAAGGCGTGGAGCAGCATTGCGGGAATCAGCCCAGCGATGAAATACGCGAACACCCCGATGCGGTTACTGTGGCGAGCCGCGAGGCCGATTGCGAGACCGGTGCACGAGGTGAACATCACGTGAGCGAATGGGGAGAGCACCGCCCGGAGCAGGAAGGTCTGGCCGACGCCGCTGTGGTCGACGATCGCGAGCCCGAAATATTGCAGGTTCTCGGTGAACGCGAACCCCACGGCGATCGTCGCGCCGTAGACGATGCCGTCGATCGGTCCATCGAAGTACTTGCGAACCACCAAAAAGATCAGCAGGATGCCGATCCCCTTCGCCGACTCCTCGATGATCGGCGCCTGCACGACCGACTCGAAGAAATCCGCTCCCGATTTGCCGATGCCATGGCTCGCGACGTAGGCCTGCGTGATTCCGGAGAAGACGAGGGCGATGAACACCGCAGCCGCCGCTCCCCAGAGGAACGCGAACAGAAGCACCGCCCGCGGCTCAGGCTCCCACCGGTCGATCCAGCGGATGCCGAGCAGCACGATGATCAGCGGGATGGCCGCGAGGATGGCCGCGTACAGCAACGCGGCCGCGCCCAGAACCGCGAAAAGGTAGAGCAGCACCGCGACCACCAGAAGCGAGACGACGATGAATCCGAGCACGGCAAGACCAACCGCCCGCCGCTCTCGCCTCGGCGGATCGGTGACGATCACCTGTCCGGGGTGCTCGATCACCGGGTCGCTGTTCGGGGTGATCGAACTGACGACGTTGCTCATTTTCTTCGGTCCTGTTCTCTCAGGCTCGGCTGGTCTCTCAAAATGGTCAACGCGCGGCTCACCCGTTCGGTGAGTCCGGCGACACCGCGGCTGGCTCGACGTTCGAGCTGGTCCAGGTCAGCGACGAGTGCCTGCCTCCGGGCACTGTAAGCCGTTTCCCGTCGTGCGCGCACCGCCAGGCGCAACCGCACCTCGGCGAAGCGGGCGAGCACGCTCAGCGCGATCGGAACGATCGCGACAATGGCGAGCACGCCGAGTGAGGGCCACGCTCCGGCCACGCTGATGACCACCACAGTGGAGATGAACACGGCCAGGCCGACGACGGCGGGGATCCAGCGCCACCATGCACGCGGATGCGTGTGGTCGAGGCGGGCCAGGTCGGCATCGGCGAGACGCTGCTTCAGCACCGCGACATCCGCCTTTTCGACACGCAGGCCGTCGAACGCGTGGATTTCCGTCTCCACGGCGGTGAGCGCGTCCACCCAGGGACGCTGGTAGACGAGCACAATCGCGATGAGACTCGCGCAGACGAGGACGAGCACGGGAAGCAGGGACACGAGGCCGAGTGTTGGATCAGTTCCGTCGATGAGCGGGTGTGCGGCGACCTCGGCGGCGACCGTTCCTGCGACGAGTACGACGGCCGCAGCGGCTGCTGACCAGACCTGTGCCGCGGCTCGTCCGGAGGTGCGCGATGCGCCCCAGGTCGCGGCGAGGTCAATCCCCTGCAGCAGCGCGAGCACGAACCAGATCACGGTAAGCACGACACACAGCTCGAACAGGAAGACAACCATGCCCGCAACCTACCGGTTCGCGGTTGTGCTCCGTGCGCCTTTCAGCGGGCGATCACCGCGGGGCCGCGCACGAAGGTGACGCCGGACTGGTCCACCAGGCGGCCGTCGGCGGTGTGGAACGCCAGTTCGACGGCTTCGCCGGTGACCGCGTCGCGGTACTCGGCGCTGCGGCCGTACTCGCTCGGACGATTGGCCTCACCCCAGCTGTTGAGCGCCGCCATGACGGGAGCCAGTTCGCGACCCGCTTCGGTGAGGTGATAGCTGTACCGCTCGCGGGAGCCCGACTCCCGATAGGGAACGCGCTCGAGCACGCCGCCCTCGACGAGGGTGGCGAGACGATCGGTGAGGATGTCGGACGAGACGCCGAGCGCGTCGCGGAACTCCGAGAACCGCGTCCGCCCCCAGAACGCCTCGCGCACGATGAGGATGCTCCACTTCTCGCCGATCACTTCGAGACTGCGGGCGATCGAGCAGCGACGGCCCACCTTTTCGATTGTCGATGCGTCTGCCATGGCCCCATCTTATACGTGCTAGATTGGATATTCCAATCTAGCTACATGGACAACCGTGGTCGATGGGGCCCACGCCACCCAGCGAAAGGCAAGCAGTGCCGACCCTCAGCAACCGCGCAAGCTTCTGGACGTCCGCGTCCGTCATCGCCATCGCCCTGTGGACCAGCGGCTCGGCGTCGATGGTCTACCCCGTCTATGTCGCCGAGTGGCACATCACGCCGATCACCATCACCTCCATCTTCGCCGTCTATCCGATCACCCTCGTGGTGGTGCTGATCGTCTTCGGAGGCATCTCAGATTTCATCGGGCGGCGGGCGGCGCTCCTCGCCGGTCTCGCCGCGATGGCGATCGGCATCCTGCTGTTCGCGCTGGCACCCGGCGTCGGCTGGCTCTACGCCGGTCGCGTGCTGCAGGGCATCGGCGTCGGGCTCGCAATGGCGCCGGCGAGCGCGGCGATGGTCGAGTTCACCCCGGGTGGCCCATCCAATCCGCGCGGTGCGTCACGGGCCAGTTCGATCAACACCGCGGCGACGGCGGTCGGGCTCGCCCTCGCCACGGTGGTGGGCGGAGCGCTCGTGCAGTATGCGCCACTGCCCGCGCACCTCGCCTATTGGGTTCTGCTGGTGCTGACGGCCACGTCCGCTGCGTTCGTTCTGGTGATGCCGCGCACTACCGCTGCGACAACGACCACGGAGCGCTGGCGACCGAAAGGCGTAGCCGTGCCGCGCGGCATGGCTGCGGTATTCATCACCGCGGCACTAGCGATGGCGGCCGTATTCGCCATGGGGGCGATGTCCCTCTCCCTCGGCTCGTCGATCGCGAAGAACCTCATCGGAACCGACAACGCCCTCGTAGCGGGGAGCGTGATCGCGATCTCCGCCGTGCTGATCGGAACGAGCGCAGTGCTCGGTCGGCGACTGCCCGCACGCACCGCTGTGGCCGTCGGAGGTGTCAGCATCGCGATCGGGATGGGCATGCTCGTGCTGTCGGCGACCGGCGCCTCCCTGCTGGCCTTCGTCGCATCATCCGTGTTCGCCGGAACCGGCTACGGGCTGCTCTTCCTCGGAGGCCTCGGACTGATCAACGCCCACGCCCCCGCGCATCACCGGGCCCAGACGCTCTCGGCGGCATATCTTGTCGCCTACCTCACCCAGGGTCTCGTCGCCGTGGCGATCGGTCTTTCTGCGACCGTCACCGGGCTCGCGCTTGCCGTAGACCTCTGGGCGCCGGTCATCGCGCTGCTCTGCCTGTCGGCATCCGTCGTCGCGCTCGTGACGCTCCGCCGGGCGCGGGTGGCCGTGCCGGCCTAGAGCAGCACAGGCCCACTAGTGCCAACTAGACGGGTGCAGCCTGGAAGCTGTCGATCTCGCGGCGAGTGGGGATCGACGGAACTGCCCCGACCCTCTGCACCGAGAGCGCCGCGGCGGCCGTGGCGAAGGATGCCGCTGCGGTGAAATCCCGGCCCTCGGCGAGCGCGGCGGCGAGGGCACCGCAGAACGTGTCGCCGGCACCCGTCGTGTCGACCGCGTCGACCTTTCGCGCCGGCACTCGCGCCAGCTCCGCGCCGTTCTCGTAGAGCACAGAGCCCTCCGACCCCAGCGTCACCACGAGCCGTGGCACGAGGGCAGCAAGCCTGGCGGATGCCTTGGCCAGGCCGCCCCGCTCGCCCACACCGGCCACGCCGCTCACGATGAGTGCCTCGTGCTCGTTCACGATGAGCAGGTCGAGGTTCGCGAGCAGGCTCTCGGGCAAGCGCTCGGCCGGAGCCGCGTTCAGCATGACGGTCGCGCCCGCGTAATGGGCGACTCGGGCGGCCTCCTCGACGACGGACATCGGCAGTTCGAGCTGCATGAGCACCGCGGCAGAGCGCTCGAGCTGAGCCCGGTCCTCGCCGGTGAGTTCACTCACCGTGGCGTTCGCGCCGGAGGCGACGATGATCGTGTTCTCGGCGGCGCGGTCGACGACGATGAAGGCCTGGCCGCTCTCGCCCTCGACCGTTCGCAGCCATTCGGTGGAGATTCCGGCGCCGGTCATCGCGGCCGTGAGCGACCCTCCGTTGTCGTCGGATCCGACCGCGCCCACGAAAGCGGTAGCCGCGCCGGACCTCGCTGCTGCCACCGCCTGGTTGAGACCCTTGCCACCCGGGTATCTGGCCGCCCTGTCGGCGAGCAGCGTCTCCCCCGGACCCGGGATGCGCTCGACCTCGAACACGATGTCCATGTTGGCGCTGCCGACGATCGTGACTCCACTGTGTGGATTGGCAGAGTGCATGTGCCGAGCGTACCCGCCGCGCTCCATGTCCGAAATCCGCTAGAGGATGTCGGCGGCGAGTGTCAGGGTTGGGAGATGACCACTACGCCGCCGCCGTCGATCCGGGCCGGGCACGAGCTCTTCGAGGAGCGCTATCGTGCCATGTCGTCCCGTGACTCCCGGTTCGACGGACAGTTCATCACCGGCGTGCACTCCACCGGCATCTACTGTCGCCCCAGCTGCCCAGCCATGACACCGAAGGCAGCCAACGTCACCTTCTACCGCACCGCTGCCGCCGCGCACGAGGCCGGACTCCGGGCGTGCAAGCGCTGCCAGCCCGACGCGGTTCCCGGCTCGCCCGACTGGAACATCCACGACGACCTGGCGTCACGCGCGATGCGGCTGATCGCCGACGGCACGGTCGAACGGGCCGGCGTTCCCGGGCTTGCCCGGCAACTGGGCTATACGCCACGTCATCTCGGCCGCGTGCTGGTGAACGAACTCGGTGCGAGCCCGCTCGCTCTCGCCCGGGCGCACCGCGCCCAGACGGCCCGCACCCTGCTCGTCGCGACCGACCTCCCCGTCGCGGACGTCGCGTTCGCGGCCGGTTTCTCGAGCATCCGGCAGTTCAATGAGACGATCCAGGCCGTGTACGAGACCACCCCGAGCGCCCTGCGGGCGAAGCGGATGAATTCGGTCCCTGGGCCCGCCGATGACGGCGGCGCTTCGACAAGCCGTGCGACCGTGAGTCCCGCGACCGGGGAATTACCGACCGGGGCCACCACCGTGAAGCTGCGCCTGCCCGCGCGCGCCCCGTTCGACGGCGCCGGCCTGATGCGATTTTTCGCCGACCACGCGATCGCCGGCATCGAGACGGGCGACGGGCAGAGCTTTCGTCGGGCGATTCGGCTGCCGAGCGGGATCGCGCAGCTGGAACTAGTGCTGGACGGCACGGAGGCGGTGCAGTGCACGGCGCAGCTCGGAACACTGGCCGACCTGTCGACCCTCGTCTCGCGTGTGCGCCGGTTTCTCGACCTCGACGCTGACTCGCTCGCCATCGATGAGGCGCTCTCGGCCGATCCGACCCTTGCACCGCTTGTGCGGGCGACCCCCGGCATCCGGCTGCCCGGCTCGCTGGATCCGGCGGAGGCACTCTTCCGCACCATGATCGGCCAGCAGATCTCGGTGTCCGCCGCGCGCACGGTGATCGGAAGGATGGCCGCCGAGCTCGGCACCGGACCGTTGGGTGATGGGCCCGGTCTCTTTCCCACCGCGCTGCAGCTCGCCGAACGCGGGCGCGAGGTGCTTCGCGGTCCGGCGACACGCGTCGCCAGCATCGTGGCGGCCGCGGAGGCGATAGCGAGCGGCGACCTCGTGATCGATGTCGGGCTGACCGCCGGTGAGCTGACGGAAAGGCTTATCGCGCTTCCGGGCGTCGGCCCATGGACCGCGGGCTATCTCGCGATGCGTGTGCTCGGCTCGCCCGATGTGCTGCTCACCACCGACCTGGTGATGCTCGCCAGCGCCACGAAGCTCGGCCTGCCCTCGACCGCCAGGGGCCTCGCCGAGCACGGCCAGCGCTGGGCGCCGTGGCGCAGTTACGCCGGAATGCACCTGTGGAGGGCGCGCTGACGCTAGCCTTTGTCGGTTTCGGCTATCAAGTCTTTGTCGGTTTCGGCTATCAGCGTGTCGGGGATAATCCCGATCACGCCCGTCATCGGCACGAGACCGCTGAGCCGCTCCGGCGACAGCACGTGGGCGACCTGCTCAGCGGTCATCAGCCCCGCGCTCACGACGAGCTCGGCGATCGATGAGTTCGTGGTCAGCGCCGTGTGTGCGAGAGCCGCTGATGCCGAGTACCCGATGTACGGGGTGAGCGCGGTGACGACCCCGACCGACGATTCCACCTGTGCGGCCAGCCGCGAGATGTTCGCCGTGATGCCGTCCACGCAGTTGATGCGCAGCGTGCGGCAGGCGTTCGTCATCCAGGTCAGCGACTGCAGGATGCTGTGCGCAATCACCGGCTCGAATGCGTTCAGCTGCAGCTGGCCCGCCTCCGCCGCGGCGGTGACGGTGGCATCGGCACCGATCACGCTGAAGGCGACCTGGTTGACGACCTCGGGGATCACCGGATTCACTTTGCCCGGCATGATCGATGACCCGGCCTGGCGCGGGGGCAGATTGATCTCGCCGAGGCCCGCCTGCGGACCGCTGGAGAGCAGCCGCAGGTCGTTGCAGATCTTGGAGAGCTTGACGGCCGCCCGCTTCAGGGTGCCGCTCAGGGTCATGAAGATGCCGGCATCCGAGGTCGCCTCGATGAGGTCGGGCGCCGTCTCCATGGCGATGCCGGTGATCTCCACCAGGTGGCGCCGAACCGCCTCGGCGTAGCGCGGGTCGGCGGTGATACCGGTGCCGATCGCGGTCGCGCCCATGTTGATCTCGTTGAGCCACGGCACCACCTCCGCGAGCCGGTCGAAGTCTTCGGCGAGGGTATGGGCGAATCCGGTGAACTCCTGGCCGAGCGTCATCGGCACGGCGTCCTGCAGCTGCGTGCGGCCGATCTTGAGGATGCCCGCGAACTCTTTGCCTTTCGTCGCGAACGACTCGGTGAGCTTGCTGTGCTCGTCGAGCAGACGGTTGGTCGCGAACACCATGGCCAACTTGATGGCCGTCGGGTAGACGTCGTTGGTCGACTGGCTGCGGTTGACGTCGTCGATGGGGTGCAAAAACTCGTACTCGCCGAAGCGGTGTCCCATCAGCTCGAGGCAGCGGTTCGCGATCACCTCATTGGTGTTCATGTTGGTCGACGTTCCCGCGCCGCCCTGGATGACCCCGACGACGAACTGGTCATGCAGCGCCCCGCCGACGATCTCCTCGCAGACCCGATCGATCACGTCGGCCTTCGCCGGTTCAAGGTCTCCGAGCTCGACGTTCGCCCGTGCGGCCGCCTGCTTCACGCGTGCCAGGGCCTGGATGAGGTCGCGGTAGACGGCGATCGGTCGCCGCGAGATCGGAAAATTCTCGAGTGCGCGCGCGGTGTGGATGCCCCAGTAGGCGTCCGCCGGAATCTCCATCGACCCGAGAGAATCGGTCTCTGTACGGGTGGGGGCCTGATTCACGATCGTGATCGGGGTCGTGGGTGCCGCATCATCCACCGCGCGCTCCGTCATGGGACCGTCGGTGATGTCATTTGTGGAAGGTGTTGTGCTCATGGGTCTTGTGGCTCCATTGCCTGTCAGTCGCTTGTGGCGTGAACGGCGTCCAGCTTAGATTACGACGCCATGCGGAGCACTGGAGGCTGTGCACAGAGCTAGACTTTGCACACGATGACCACCATCTCTGTCGTCATACCGTCCCTCAATGACGCGAGCATGTTGAAGGTCTGCCTCGATGCTCTCGCGGCCCAGACACGCCTTCCCGACGAGATCGTCGTCGTGGACAACGGCAGCACTGACGACACCGCCGAGGTAGCCAGGGCGGCCGGCGCACGCGTGATCACGCAGCCGATCCGCGGCATCTATCCCGCCACCAGCGCCGGCTACGACGCTGCGACGGGTGACGTGATCGCTCGCCTCGATGCGGACTCCATCCCCGCGCCAGACTGGGTGGCGCAGATCGAGTACGGCATGTCCCAGGTTCGCCCGCTGACAGCCATCACCGGCGCCGCCGACTTCTACGGCAGCAATGCCGTGGTGCGTTGGCTCGGCAAGACCCTCTACATCGGCGGCATGTACTGGTCGATCAACATCCTGCTCGGGCATCCTCCGGTGTTCGGCTCGAACTTCGCGATGCCGACCCAGATCTGGGAGCAGCTTCGCGGCACCGTCAACCGCACGGTCACGAACATCCACGACGACCTCGATCTCAGCTACCACTTCGAGCCGGACATGGACATCGTCTACGACCGGCAGCTGAGGGTGCGGATCTCGGCGCGGCCGTTCCGATCCCCCGCAACGCTGGGGCGCCGCCTGGCCTGGGTGTACACGACCCTGTCGCTCGACTTCGCCGAACAGGGGCCGTTCAGCCGACGTCGCGCCCGCCGGCGCTGGCTCGACGAACAGGACGCAATCGCTCGCGACGCGGCAGAACCCGACGGGCTCGTGGCGTAGTAGCTCAGTGGCGTAGTAGCTCAGTGGCGTAGTAACTCAGTGGCGTAGTAACTCAGTGGCCTAGCAACTCAGTCGGCGCGCTCGAACAACTCGAGCATGTCGAAGGTGAGCTGGTTCGGCGTGGTCTCGCACGGGCTGTGGCCGGTGCGGTAGACCGAGATGCGCGCCCCGATCTCCTCCGCCAGCCGTGCATGGAGTTTAAGTGGCCAGAGGTCGTGCTCCCCCACCGCCACCAGCTTGGGTATCGACGATGCCAGCAGGGCGGCGCGGGCATCCGGCGCGCGCTTCATCAGATCGATGATGTCCCTCACCGCGGGCCGGCGTGTCAGCGAAAATCGATGCTCGACGAACGCCTGCCTTCCGGGCGGCACGTGCGTGAAGTTGCGATAGAGACCGAGGATCATCAGGAACGCGCCGATGCGCCCGTTCGCGAGGCCGGTGAGGGGCCCAATGCGCTTCACGCCGCGAAATCCCTGGCCCGGCTGGGGCGGCGCGCTCAGCAGGGTGAGGCTGGCGAACAGGTCGGGCCGACGCAGGAAGGTGGCCTGGGCAACGTTGCCGGCGAACGAGTAGCCGAGCACGTGCGACGGGCCACCGCCGGCGTCGAGCAGCGCGACCATGTCATCGATGAAGAGGTCGTAGTCGTAGCGTTTGCGCGGCGGGTCACGGTGCTCAGGGCCGGCACGATACGACTCGTACTGTCCGGCGAGATCGTAGCTCTGAACGTAGAAGCCGGCCCCGGCGAGGCCCGGCATCATCAGTGTGAAGTCCTCTTTCGACCCGGTGACACCTGGCGCGAGCAGGATGCGGGGATTCGAGGGATCCCCCAGGGAGACCACCGCGAGTGGACCGCTCGGAGCGTCGAAAATGGATGCGACAGTGCCGGGCGAGAGAACCGTCCAGTCGCGGTCGGGGAGCTGCTCGTCGAGACGCTCGGCCTGCTCCCTGTCCACCTCTCCAATCTAGCGAATAGCGCCCCACCCACCGTCCACGCCGGCGAGCTGGCGCGTGACCGTCGGAGCGCTCACTCGCTTCACGAACCCCTGCAGCAGTGCGTACACCTCCTGCGACTCGGGAAGGCGCGCATTCTGCTGCCAGGTGTGCTCGGCATTGCGCCTACTCCGCGCGAAGATGAGCGTCTCCACGTCGATGCCTTCCGAGCGCAGCCGCGCAACGTAGTTGAGGTTCGCCTGGTAGAGGAAGTCGCGCTCGGAGGTGGTGACGAGTACTGGCGGGTAGCCCGCGCCGATCCACTCGATCGGTGACAGGAACCGGGCGGCGCGACGCAGCGACCGGCCGCGGCCCCGCAGTGGCAGCAGCATTCTCACGAACCCGATTCCGAGAATGAAGCCACGGTCGAAAACCACGGAGAAGTCGGAGACGCTGCAGTGCTGCACCAGCCCCCGAAGGCTCGAGGCGGGCAGGCTGGGCGTTATCGAGTAGTGCCGGGCGAGCTCGGGCGTGTTGACCATGGACGAATAGAGCGCGGTGATCTGTCCCCCGGCCGAGTCCCCGCCGAGCACGATGCGGGTGGGGTCGCCGCCGTATTCGGAGATGTGGTCACGCACCCAGGCGAGCGCGGCATCCGCGTCGTCCATGATGTGCGACATGCGCGAGCGTATGGTGCTGCGGAGTTTCACCGTGCGGTAGTTGACGTTAACGACCACCATGCCCGCGACGGCCTGGCTCGCGCAGTACTTCGTAAGCGGGCCCTTGTCGCCGGACGTCCAGCCACCACCGTGGAAGTACACGTACACCGGCAGCGGGTCGGTGTTGTTTCGAGGGCCGCTGTTGTCTCGAGGGCCGCTCCCACGCGGGCTGATGACGTCGAGGAGGTGACCCCGGATACCGTCGCCGACGAAATCGATATCCGTCACGTAGTCGACACCGGTGATCGGGTCGGCGTTGAACCGGGCCAGTTCGTGTCGGGCGATCGCCGCCATGAAAGCCCGCCATACCCAGACCGGGATGCGGCGGAGAAGGCGGCGAGAATCCATGGGCACTAAAAGTAGTCACTGTCGCCGAGACCTCGCTGTGAGCTGTCGCTGTGTCTCCGTGCTGTTCGCCCGCTGCGAACACTTAGCACTCGACCGGGGAGAGTGCTAAATTCAACTTAGTTGAGTCAGACAGACTCAAGTTTGAAGGAGTCACACAATGACAATCAACAGCGCGGCCAGCACGGCCTCCATCCGTCCCATGCCCGTCGACCTGTACCGCGAGGGCGACACCTACCTGCTGACCGCCGACCTTCCCGGCGTCGACCCCCAGTCGGTCGACATCGATGTCGATGGCCAGCCGCTCACCATTCGTGCCGAGCGCACCGTCTCCGCGTCGGATGACGCCAAGTGGCTTGCCCGCGGTCGCCAGTCCGGCGCATTCCAGCGCCGCTTCACGCTCGGACAGGCCATCGACCGTGACGGCATCTCCGCCAGCTACACGAACGGCGTGCTCAGCCTGAGCCTGCCGGTGAGCGAGAAGGCGAAGCCCCGCAAGATCGAGGTTGCGGCAGCGTAGCGATTCTCAGAAGCACGAGGGGGTCGGCGCATCGCGCCGGCCCCTTTTTCGTCCTCATTCCGCACCGCCTGTCTACCCCCTCGGGCACCCCCCAATGGGGATCACCCCTCATGGGGCATGCACTCACGTCGAATTCCCAGTAATCTTGCGATAACTACGACTGCGGGAAGAAGGGATGCGGCGTGTTCGACGACGACGTAAGCGTCCCGGCCGGATGGTATCCGGACCCGATGGGGCTGCCGCAGCTGCGCTGGTGGAACAACCACGCCTGGACCGAGCTCACGACAGAGGCGCGACCGCCCCTCGTGATGCAGCAACAGCAGCAGTCGGCACCGTCGACCCGGGTGCTGTATGCCGACGATGAACTGCGTGCCGACGACGAACTGCCCACCCGACGCCAGCAGCGCGAACAACGTGAGCGGGAAGACGAGTACGCGCGGCTCGCGACCGACGCCGGTGACGAGCGTGACGCCGCCGCCGCGAATTCGCCGCTTACCACGACCCTGCGCGAGATCGACCCGCCGGTCGTTCTGGCTGGTTCGTCAACCACTGCCCATTCGCACAAGGCCTTCGACGATGCCGTGATGACGACCGCAACCGTTCCAGATCGTGCCGGCCATTCCGACCGATCCGGTGTCGACGAGGGCGATATCGGTGTCGCCGAATCGTTCGACGACGTTTTCCAGCCGCGGTCCGCGACCTCCGCGGTGTCGGCGCCGACGGCCCAGGGCGAGCGAGCGCGCACCGCCGAGCCGGAGAACACCCGATCGACCGCGTTCCCGCGCCTTCCCGTCTCGACCGGTCCGGTCTGGATCATCGCACTCCTCCCGCTGCTTCAGCTCGTGTTCGGCCTGATGGTGCTCGTCGGACTCACCTCGATCATCGGCACCGGCTTCACGGTCGCCACCTTCGCAGGGCCATACATCATCGTCGTCGTGCTCGCCATCGCCGATCGGGCGATGCTGAAGCGTGCCGGCCACGAAAACCCCGCGCACTGGGCCTGGGCATTCCTCACCGCGCCCGTCTACCTCATCGCCAGGTCGGCGGCGCTCATCCGCACCGGCAATGTCGGGCTCGGGCCGCTTCTGGTCTGGGTCGCCCTCGGCATCCTGCAGGTCGGGTCGATTCTGGTCGTGCCCGGCATGCTCATCTCGGTGTTCCCCACCGTGTTCAGCGCGCAGGCCTCGCAGTCCGTGTCGCTCGCCTCGAAGAGCGTCGGAGCGCAATTGGCCGTCGAGTGCCCCACCCCGACGCCTCTCATCGTCGGGTCCCAGTTCTACTGCGCGGCGACCTCGCCGGCCGGCGGTCATTACCAGGTCACGGTCAAGCTCGAGCGAGCCAACGGTTGGATCGACTGGCGCGTCGACAGCTGGGGCGACTACCTGCTCTACCGCCGCTAGCACGCGGTCGCTGGAGGGCGCGGCGGCCGCGGCTAGGCTGGAGCGGTGAGTGACAGCGACGATAGCGGCGACGGTTCACTCACCCCACGCGAACGGCGAGCGCTCAGCCGCCGACCGCGCGACTCGGCCATCACTGCCGTGCTCGCCACCACGGGTCTCGTCGCCGCGTTCACGCAGACCCTCGTCACCCCGATCATCCCGAGACTGCCCGCCCTGCTGCATGCTACGCAGAATGATGCCACCTGGGTGTTGACCGCCACGCTCCTCGCGGCGGCCATCTCGATTCCCATCGCCGGGCGGCTCGGCGACATGTTCGGAAAGCGTCGCCTGCTGGTGGCCCTGCTCGGCGCACTGGTGCTCGGATCGATCATCTGCGCGCTGTCGACCGCGGTCATCCCGATGATCGCCGGCCGAGTGCTGCAGGGTGTCTCGCTCGGCGTCATCTCCCTCGGGATCAGCATCCTGCGCGACGTGCTTCATCCGAAAAGTCTCGGTGGCGCCGTTGCCCTCGTCAGTGCGACGCTCGGCGTCGGCGCGGCTGTCGGCCTTCCGATCGCAGCGCTCATCGCGCAGAACCTCGATTTCCACTACCTGTTCTGGCTGGCGACGCTGCTCGGGCTCGTCTGCCTGGTTCTGGTGATCGCGATCGTTCCGGTGAGCACCATGCGTTCGGGCGGACGATTCGACTTCGCCGGTGCGATCGGTTTCGGTGTTGGGCTGGTCTGCATCCTGCTCGGGATCTCCAAGGGCGGCAGCTGGGGCTGGACCAGCCCGCTCACCCTGCTGCTCCTGGCCGGTGGCGTCGTCGTGTTGGTGGCATGGGGTCTCTTCGAGCTGCACGCGACCGACCCTCTCGTCGATCTGCGCGTAGCGGCACGACGCCCGGTGCTGCTGACCAACCTCACGTCGATCGCCATCGGCTTCGGGTTCTTCGTGACCACTGCGGTCTTTCCCGACCTGCTGGAGGCGCCCACCTCGACGGGCATCGGGCTCGGCCTCTCGCTCATTCTCGCCAGCCTGTGCCTCATGCCACTCGGCCTCGTGATGTTCGTCATCTCGCCGCTCGCGGCTCGGCTCACCGCCGCCCGTGGGCCGCGTACCAGTCTCATCGTCGGCGCCGCCATCGTCGTGGTGGCCTTCGTCGTCGCGATCGTTCTACACAGCGCCGTCTGGCACGTGATCCTGGTGTCGACGATCGTCGGTGTGGGTGTCGGCATCTCCTACGGCGCGATGCCGACCCTGATCATGAACGCCGTGCCGCCCACCGAGACCGCGGCGGCGAACGGGCTGAATTCGGTGATGCGCATGCTGGGGTCGACCGTTGCGGCAACCATCGCCGGGCTCGTGTTGGCGAGCGGCGCCGTCATCAGGAACGGGGTGGCGGCGCCCACCGACGCCGCGTATCACACGATGTTCGCCATCGCGGCCGCTGTGCTGCTGGCCGGGGTTCTGCTGGCCGTGTTCATCCCGCGACGCTCGAAGCCGTATGGTCACACGCAGAGCATCCCGGTACAGCACACGCCCGGCCCGCAGGGAGAATCATGACCGACGAAGAACCGCAGCCAGAACCGGTTGTCGAGCAGGGCAGCTTCGACCGAAAGAAGGCGAAGCGCGCGCCACGCCCGAACGCGCTGGCCGACGACGGGCGAGCGCCGGATGAACGGGCACTCGACCCGTTCACCGACGACGACCTGCACCGCGCGAACTGACAGAAGTCGGGTGCCGCGCATAAAAACTTGGGGGCGGCGACCTCATTTTCGCGAAGCGAGCCGGCGGATATACCCCCGTATTCCGCGCCCAAACTTTGCTGAAGTCGCCGCCACCCAGGTGTCCCCCGTGGTGCTTTTAGAACTGTAACGGAGCCGCGCGTCGCCCCCATAGTCCCCAGTACGGGTAACCCCCGACAGGGGGTCCGCACTTTGGAGGACGTACCGAGCGGAGCCCTTGGCGGGTGCGCGTATCGTGACGACTACCGAGCTTCACAGTCGGGCACCGCGCGAGGAGGACCGTTGGACGACCTGACGGCCCTGCTTGCGCCCTGGATGACAGCGCAGCGCTGGTTCGCCGGCAAGCTCCGCGCCTCGCGGCTCGAGGTGGTTGGATCCTTCGTGATCGGCGGCGGACCACTTGCCCCGGCCGGCGTCGTCTGCCGAGTGCATCTCGTGCGCGATCGCTCCGATCCCGGTGCGCTCTACCAGGTGCCGCTCACGGAACGCGACCAGCCGCTGAAGAACGCCGAGCATGTTCTTCTGGGCGTCGTCGATGGGCTCTGGATCTACGACGGTCCGCACGACCCCGCCTTCGCGGCCGCTCTGCTACGGCTCATGCTTGACGAGGGCGCCGCCCGCTCCGACGTGGGGGTACCACCCAATCAGTCCGGCTTCGACCAGGCCGGACGGATCGCCGCATTCGGGCACTCGGACACCGATGAAGTCCTGCACGTCGTGTCAAGCCGGGTGCTGAGCGGCGAGCAGTCGAATACCTCCATCATCCTGGAGACCTCCGCGGCAGACGGCACGCCCGCGACCCCGGTCATCTGCAAGATCTTCCGCACCCTTCACCACGGCGAGAACCCGGATGTGGTGCTCACCGGCGCGCTCGGCGCCGCCGGCTCCCGAGTGGTGCCGCGAAGCATCGGGCACCTGACCGGCCGCTGGCCAGACATCGGCGGCGAGCCGGACGGAATGGCGACCGGGCACCTCGCATTCGCCCAGGAGTTCCTGCCGGGCGTCGAGGATGCCTGGCGGGTCGCGCTGGTAGCAGCCGCCGCCGACGAGGACTTCGGCGACATGGCGCGGCAGCTCGGGGAGGCCACAGCAGAGATGCACGCGGCGCTGGCATCCGCTCTCCCCTCGCGCGCGACCACCCCGGCCGACATCGCGTCCGTCGTCGCAGGCATGAGGGCGCGGTTCGAGACCGCCGTGCTGGAGGTGCCGCAACTGGAGCGCCACCGCGAGCGGCTCACCGAGGTGTACACGACGGCCCAGGCGACCCACTGGCCGCCTCTCCAGCGCGTGCACGGCGACTTCCACCTCGGCCAGGTGATCGCTGTGCCGGACCGCGGCTGGGTGGTGCTCGACTTCGAGGGCGAACCGCTTCGTGCGATGAAGGATCGCTCGGCCCCCGACTCCCCGCTGCGCGATGTCGCCGGCATGCTCAGGTCATTCGACTATGTCGCCGGTTCGATCGCGCTGTCGAACCCCGGGCGGGGTGCGAAAGCGTGGGCGTCAGCAGCCCGGCAGGCGTTCCTCGCCGGCTACGACGACGGCAGTGGGCTGCAGCTTCTCGAGCATCGTGCGCTTCTCGACGCGTTCGAAGTCGACAAGGCGCTCTATGAGGCCGTCTACGAGGTCCGGAATCGTCCGGACTGGCTCTCCATCCCGGTGGATGCGATCGACCGGCTGCTCAGCTCCTAAGCGTCCAGCGCCTCCTGCGCATCCAAAGCAGCACCGAGCAGGTGCACGAGCGCTTCGAGCTGCACGCTCGACTCCGCGGCGACCTCCGAGTCGTCCCCGTCGAGTGCCCGCGCGGCGAGACCGGCCTTGGAGTCGATGAGCTCGGCGATCTTGGCGTCGATGGTCTGCGACGCGATGATGCGCCACGCGGTCACCGGCTCCTCCTGGCCGATCCGGTGCACCCGGTCGATTGCCTGCGTCTGCTCGGCGCTCGTCCAGCTGAGTTCGGCGAGCACGACGTTGGATGCGGCCTGCAGGTTGATGCCGACCCCCGCCGCGGTGAGAGAGGCGACCACGACGGAGACCTCGGGGTCGTTGTTGAACGCATCGACCTGGGCCTGCCGGAAGGCGGCCGTCTGGTCGCCGCGGATCGACACCGTCTTCAGGCCGCGCTTGGCCAGGGTCTCCTCGGCGGCATCCATCACGTCGATGTGCTTGGCGAAGAACACCACCTTGCCCACCGAGCGGGCGAGCTGCGCGGTGTAGTCGGCCGCAAGTATCGCTTTCGCCTGGCCGATCTTGCGAACCATGGTGAACACGTTCTCGCCGGTCTTCGCGGCTTTCGATTCGTCGAGTTCGGCGTGCGCCACCATACGGATGAGGTCGCCGCGCTCGTGCTCGGTCTTCGACAGGGATACTGCACGGTTGTAGCGCTCCAGCAGGCGGGCAGACAGCGCGGCTTCGGCCTCGCGAATGCTGCGCCCCAGGTCGTCGTCGAGTTCGACGGGCAGATCGGCGATGCGCTTCGAGGGAAGGTTCGACGCGACATCGATCTTCTTGCGTCGCACGATGCCCATGTCGATCACGGTCTGCCTCGCCTCGGCGAAGAAGCCGAAATCGGCCGGGGTGAGGCCGTTCTCCTCGAGACGCTCCATCAGCTCGGCGGTCGGTTTGTCACCGTCGATCCAGCCGAGGAACTGCCAGATCGCACGGAAGTCTTCGATGGTGTTGATGAGGGGAGTTCCGGTGAGCGCGATCATCAGCGCGCGCGGGCTGCGGGCCAGGACGCTCTGGGCGAGCGAGAGAACATGCTTGGAGCGCTGCGACTCCCTGTTCTTAATGAAGTGGGCCTCGTCGACCACCATGCCCTTGAACCCGAGAGTTCGGAGCCAGCCGATGTGGCGATCGAGCACGTCGTAGTTGACGATGACAACGTCGGCGAAGGCATCGAGGCTCTCCCCCGAGCCGTGGATGACCGTGGAGGTGCGGCTGGGGGTCCAGCGCTCCACCTCCCGCGCCCAGTTCATTTTGACGACGTTCGGCACGACCACGAGAAGCGGGTACGAGTGGGTGATTTCGGCCGCGAGCAGCGCCTGCGCCGTCTTACCGAGGCCGGGCTCGTCGGCAAGCAGGTAGCTGCGGTGACCGTCGCGCGCACTGGCGACGAACTCGGCCTGGTGCTCGAACAGCTCGAGCCCATCGGGAACCCTGCGGTCGACCGCCGAGGGTTCCGGAAGGTCCATGCTGGCGACCTGGCCGCCGGAGCCGTACTCGAAGGCGCGGAACAGCGGATCGAGAAGCTCCCAGTTGGCGAGGCGCCGTGACACCGGCTGGGACTTCGGAACCTGGCTGAAATCGGGTGCGAGGAAGGGGTTCGAGAGTTGACGGGCGATCACCGACTGCGGCACCACCTGCTTCTCGGCAGCGGGGGCGACGGCAACGGGCTCCCTGACGATGATGAGTTCATCCGGTGACAGTTCGACACCCGCGGCGATCAGCATGTCTCTTCGAAGTTTGCGTGCGGCATCCGTCACGGCCGTCTCCTCGGCGAGGAGTTGGATAAGGGAGGTGTCGCGGGCCGCGGTCTTGGCGAGAATGGTCGCAACGCCGTCGAGGCGTTTAAGGGTCTCCGCGCGCTCGGCATCACTGAGTGCCGGGTCGCTCTTGGCCTTGGCGCGCTCCTCACGCATGAGTAGTGCGATCACCTGGAACTTGGTGCGATTGGTCGGCCCAACCTTGCCCCGCTCCGCCGCGCCCTCGACCTCGCGAACGGCGCGAGCGAGCACGGGAATGACCCCGACGTCATCTGCACCGCGTGAACGGCGCTGCGTGCCGCCGCGCTGTGCCGCGCCCGACGAGCGCTTGCGCTGCGTCTGCTGCTTCTGCGACGCCGGCTTATTGGGCGACGACTGTCCGTTGGCGGACCGAGCCATGCTTCTCCATCTGGCGAAAGCACCGCGGGTAACCCGTGGTGCGGTTGAATGCCGTGTGCACTGTCCGGTGTTCCTGACCCGAGCAACTCGCAACCGAAAGCCATGGGCTGGGTAGCCGTGAACGAAGTTCGGAAACGAGGTCGGGACGATGAAAGGAAAAACCGGGTTCTCCGCACAGTTTACCGCTATCCGGAGCACTCGCGCACACCCGCCACCCCCGTTGTGGGGGTGCGGATCGCCGTCCGTCGTTTACCCGCCGTCCAGAAAGGCATGGTTCGATTACTTCATGCCCGACAGCGTGCCCCTGCGAACCGAGCGCTACGAAGCCCAGTTTCCCCGGCCGGATCACTTCATCGTCCACCTGAGCGACACCCACCTCGTCGAAGGTGACGCCGGCCTCTACGGATCCGTCGACAGCGAGGCGCACCTGCGCCGGCTGTTCGAGGGGCTCGAAGCGTCCGGCGCGCGCCCCGAGGCGCTCGTCTTCACCGGAGACCTCGCCGACGTCGGCGACCCGAAGGCGTACGACACGCTGCGATCCATCGTCGAACCGGCGGCCAAGCGGCTCGGGGCCCAGGTGATCTGGGTGATGGGCAACCACGACGACCGCGGTGCGTTCCGGTCCACCCTGCTCGGGCAGTACCCGTCGAGTGCACCCGTCGATCGGGTCTACGACGTGAACGGCCTGCGCATCATCGCTCTCGACTCCACAGTGCCCGGCGCGCACCACGGCCTGGTAACGGATGCCCAGCTCGACTGGCTCGCGGAAGAACTCGCATACCAGGCGCCCCACGGCACGATTCTCGCCATGCACCACCCGCCGGTGCCGAGCGTGCAGGACCTCGCGATCCTGGTGGAACTGCGAAACCAGGAGGCGCTGGCCGAGGTCGTGCGGGGTTCAGACATCCGCAGCATCATCGCCGGTCACCTGCACTACTCGACGGCATCCACCTTCGCCGGCATCCCGGTCTCGGTCGCCTCGGCCACCTGCTACACACAGGATCTGAACGTGCGGGCCGGAGCCGACGGCAGCCGCGGCACACTCGCTCGCGACGGCGCACAGTCGTTCAATCTCGTGCACGTCTACGAGGAATCCGTGCTCCACTCGGTCGTGCCGCTCGGCGACTACGCGCCCCTGTCGTACACCAGTGCAGAACAGACGGCGTCGATGCTGGCCGATAAGGGCGTCACGGTTCGGCCGAGTCGTACCCTTCCGGCCCCGATCGATGAAGACCTCGACACCCGGCCGCTGGAGCTTGCCGAGCTGTTCTGATTTTTCATCACTGCTGGATGTAGCCCGACTCGCGCAGGTCGAGCTGACTTCGGCTTGGCTAACCGAGCTGGCCCAGGGTGACCTCGGACTCCGGCTTCTCCCACGGGCCCGCGATCGGGTAGTAGCCGTCGAGGAACGATCTCACGGCTTCGGCCCGCTCTTCGTCCGAGATCTCGGGAAAACTGCCGTCGTTGAGGCAGAGCAGGTCGACGTTGCGCTTGCCCAGCACCTTTCGCATGGCCGTGAGCCCGCTTTTCGCCGTGGTGTCGACGTAGAGCGCCTTCACGTTCCGCTCGATCACCGCACGACCGGTGAGCAGTGCGTAGTAGTGGTACAGGGAATTGGTGACCGAGATGTCGCTTGCCGAGCGGAACCGGCTGGCCGCCGTTCGGCGGAAATCTTCGGGGAACTCGGCCTCGAGCTCTCGCATCACCGATTTCACCAGCGGCACCGGGGTGTGCTCGAGGTGTCGCGTGATCACGACCCCGAAACGCTCTTCGAGCAGCGCGCGATTGACACGGGCAGCGTTCTCGAAACCGCTGCGCTCAGGATTGTTCTCACCGAGGCCGATTCGCGTGGTCGCCTCGATGAAGCGGGTGACACCGCCCGCCGAGAAGAACGCCTGCGGCGACACCGGCCGGGCGAAGAACATGTCGTCGTTCGAGTACAGGAAGTGCTCCGCGATTCCGGGGATATTCGCCAGCTGGCTCTCGACGGCATGCGAATTGTGTGTCGGCAGCACGGACGGGTCCGCGAAGAACTCGGTGCTCGGTACGAGCTGCACGCGCGGATGTTCGTCCAGCCATTCGGGGCGCGGCGAGTCCGTGACAATGTAGACATTCCGGATCCACGGGGCGAACAGGTAAACCGAGCGGAGCGCGTACTTGAGTTCGTCCAGCTGGCGGAATCGGGCCTGCGAATCGTCGCCCTCCCCCACCACGTAGCTCTTCATGCGGCGCGCACGGGCACGCTGCCACTCGATCGACGAGCCGTCCACCCAGGAGAACACCATGTCGATATCGAATCGAATGTCATCGGCGCGGGGAAGGAACATGCCCTCGATCGTGGTCCACTGCTCACCGAAGCGCTCGATGCGCTCGGTGACGAACTCGGCGCGAGGAACGCGCGGCCGGGTGAGCGAGTTGGGTGAGGGGGCCGAGATGGAGTCGACCCCGAAGCGCCAGAACTCCAGGCGCACCGCACCGGCCGCGGCGTAACGCAGACCGCCGACCGCGGTGACCCGGGGGCGAAAGAGCAGGATGGCTCCGGTTGCCCGGTCGGTGAAATGACCGTCGGCGACGAGCGTCGCGTGGGTTCGAACGCCGTCCGCACGTCGCGAATAGAACGGCTCGTCCGCACAGGCGGCGGCAAGAACGCCCTGCACTTCTTTTCGGAGCTTGCGGTCCACCACGAGCACGGGTCGTTCGTCCTGGCCGCGCACCAGCAGCACGTCGATACCCGCGGCGTCGAGAGCCGACCTCAGGAACAGCAGGTCGGCGACAGTCGCATCCGCCGGGGTGAGCGCGGCGTTGACCAGGCTCAGGCGGCCGTGATCGAGGATGACGTCGTCTCGAAGGCGCCGACGGATGGGTGCGACACCGGCGTCGCGAACCGGTTGGACGACATCCGTCATTCTGTCCTGTCTCAGTTATTTACAGCTCGGGTTGGCTGTGCGGATCGAACCCGCGCGTGGGTTACACGCGTGTACGAGCAAGGCGAGCCCCGATAACCTCGGAGCCCGCCTTGGAGTTAGACCATTGTACCCGGTGCGGCTGTGCGCCGCTCGGATCAGCCGTTCTGGTTGTTAGTTGAGCCATTCCTGCCGTTGCCGTTGCCGTTCGTACCGGGAGGGCCACCCTGCTGGCCGTTCTGGGTGCCGCCGTTCTGTGAGCCCGGACCGCCTGGTCCGTTCCTGGTGCCGCCACCGGCGCCGCCGGGACCCTGCTGGGTCGTGCCGGACGATCCCAGCGATCCGGCGTTCGCACCGGAGCCGACGAGAAAACCGCCGCCGAATGCCGCGGCGATCACGATGACAGCTCCGACGATGACTCCCACGATGGCGCCTTTGCCGAAACCGCGTGCCGAAGCCGGGGCGACGGCCGGGTCAGCGATGACCGGCTCGCCGACCACCGGCTGTTCTATGAGTGTGTTTGACATGTGAGTTCTCCTTTGTGTCAGACAGCAGGATCGGGCGGCACACTATGCGACTCCCCGGTTGACGCTGGGAGATGACTGCCAGCTGCCTATGCACCCGCAATGAAAGGCGGTGCTACGAAAGATCGCGCACGGTGGGTCCCTCGAGACGCTCGCCCGTCGCGCTGAACCGCGAACCGTGCAGCGGACAGTCCCAGGTTCGCTCGGCGTCGTTCCAGCTCACCACGCCGAAGAGGTGCGGGCAGATCGCCGAAACGGAACAGGTCGTGCCGTCGACGGTCGCGATGCCGATCGGCCGCAGTCCGTCGTGCGTCACCACACCCTGGCCCTCCATCGGCGGTGCTGACGGCGCCGATTGCAACCAGGCACCGGCCCAGCCGGCGACCGCTGCCACGCCGACGGCGGCGTTCGCCCCGAGGAAGGTGCCAGCATCGGCAAGAGTGGTGATGCGGCGGTGCAACTTCACCGCCCAGGGCAGGTTGCCGCCGAGGATGTCCGCGGCGAGTGTGAGCGCGCTCGACACCGCGTTCGTCATCCCCCACTTGCCGTAGGCGGTGGCGAAGTAGACGCGCTTTCGCGAGCGCGGCATCCAGCCGACGAACGGGATCCCGCTCGCCGAGCTGTAGTCCTGGGCCGACCAAGAATGGGTGAGTTCGGCACCGGGAAAGTACTCGGCCGTCCACTCCAGCAACGCGTCGACGTGACTCGACGGCACCGTTCGGCCGACCGGATGCCCGTCCCCGCCGACGAGCAGCCGCCGTTCACCGTCTACCGGGGTCCAGCGCACCGATCGGGTCGGACTCCCCACCGAGAGGTACATCCCGTCCGGTACCTCGCCGGGCACCCGGAACGCCAGGGCGTATGAGCGCCGGGCTTCGGTCTTGGCGAAATAAAGGCCGCGGTCGAGGAACGGCGTGCCCGTGGCGAGCACCACCCGATCGGCCCAGGCGAAGCCCTGGTCGGTTCGCACCCGGGCCGACGACACGGTACCCACCCCGACGGTGCTCACTCCAGCGGTGCGAATGCCGGTCGCGCGAATGCCCTCGACGAGGGTGCCGCCGTGGGCGCGGAAGTCCGCAGCGAGAACGCTGAGCACGTCCATGGGGTCGAACTGCGCCTGGTTGGGCAGGCGCACGGCGGCGGCGACAGGAAAGGGAACGTCGAGCGCTGTCGTGATGCTCACGTCGAGCCCGAGCGAGGCGGCCGCCCTGTACTCCTCGTCGACCCGTTGCAGGTCGTTGACCGTGGAGGCAAAGCTGTATGCATCCTGCCGCTGCACGGCGACGCCGTGCTCCTCGCAGTAGCGAAGCAGCCACTCCATGCCCTCGCGGTTAGCCTCGACATACGCCCGCGCTGTGGATCGTGCGGTGTGACGAAGGATGCTCGACAGGTGACTGCCCTGCAGAAGGCTCAGCTTCGCTGTGGTGTTGCCGGTCGCGACAGCGCCGACCCGGCGCGCCTCGAGGATCACCACCCGCATGCCGGCCCGGGCGAAAAGGAGGCCGGTGACGAGCCCGGTCAACCCGGCGCCGACCACTGCGATGTCCCAGCGCGAGTCCGGTTCGAACTCATCCGTCGGCACGGGGGTGGAACGGTCCAGCCAGAGGGAGGTCATGGCCGGAACAGTACGCTCAGCTTCGCTTGTTGCGATCCTCTGGGTTGCGAATGCGGATGAGGATGCCAGCGGCGATGAAGACGAGTGCCGCGACGAACTGCGCGGCCACCCACCACTGCCCGGAGAACTTCGGCGGATAGATGGGATTCCAGGCGACGGCGATCGCGGCGAGCGGAAGCAGCCACCACCAGTGCTTCGCCTGCCAGGCGAACACCACGACGATCAAGGCGAGGATCGCGACTCCGAAGCGGATGAACAGGTAACCACCCGGGTTGTCGAGCAGGGCGAGTCCCGCGAGCAGCACGATCGCCCCGAGGATCGCGGGAGCGAATGCGGTGCGACGATATTTCGGAGTCGGGTACTGGGCCATGGGACCATTCTGCCCGACCTGGTCGGGGACAATGAGTGCATGGACCGTGCGCTCGAACACCTCAGGACCCTGGTCGGCATCCCGACCATTTCCCGCCTCGACCCGGCGGACACCGACTGGAAGCCGTTCGACGAGTTCGTCGCGAAGCTCCCGCAGCTGTATCCGGCTCTCCACGCGGCGCTGGAGCGCGAAATGGTGAGCGGCCACTCGATGCTCTACCGCTGGAAAGGACGCACGGACGGGCCGCCGAGCGTGCTGATGGCGCACTACGACGTCGTCTCGGCCACCAACGCCGGCTGGACGCACCCGCCGTTCGCCGCCGAACTGGTCGGCGAGGGCGATGAACAGCTGGTCTGGGGGCGCGGAACCCTCGACGACAAGGGATCACTGGTCGCGGTTCTCGAGGGGGTCGAAGCCGCGGTCGTCGCCGGCCGGGTTCCCGAGCATGACCTGTACCTGAGTTTCGGACACGATGAGGAAACCCTCGGCTCGGGCGCGTCCGCCATCGTCGACCTGCTGGAGAGCCGCGGCATCCATCCCGGGTTCGTTCTCGACGAGGGCGGTGCAGTTGTCGAGGGAATCTTCCCTGGCGTCACCGACCCGATCGCCGTCGTCGGGGTGAGCGAGAAGGGCATACTGACCCTGACCCTCACCGTCGACCAGGACGGCGGCCACGCCTCGACTCCCCCGAAACTCTCCGCGACGGCGCGACTCGCACGAGCGATCACTCGGCTCAACTCGACACCGTTCCGGTCGACGTTCACCCCGGTGAACCTCGAGATGATCCGCACGCTCGGCGCTCACGCGACGGGTCCGTTGCGCTGGATCTTCACCCACGTCGGGTTCACCCGGCCGTTGCTCCTCGTGCTGTTCGGGCGGCTGAGCGACGAGACGCGCGCGATGGTGCGCACCACGCAGGCCGTCACCATGCTCGAGGGCAGCCAGGCCGCGAACGCGCTGGCGGAGCGCGCGGTTGCGACCGTCAACATCCGGGTGGCCGTCGGGTCGACCGTCGCCGCGACCGTCGAGCACGTGCGGAAGGCGATCCACGATCCGCTCGTCCGGCTCGAGGTTCTGCAGCCGAACGAGCCGTCTCCCGTGTCGCCCACTACCGGCCTTGCCTGGCAACGGCTGTCCGCCGCCATCGTTGCGAGCTACCCCGGCACGATCGTGACCCCGTATGTGATGCTCGCGGCGAGCGACTCCCGGCACTTCGCGCGGATCAGCGACGACGTTTACCGGTTTTCACCGTTCGAGATGTCGAAAGAGGAGCGCGGCACGCTGCACGCGATGAACGAGCGGATGCACGTCTCGACATTCCTGCGTGGCGTCGACTTTTACACGCGCCTGGTGCGTGAGCTGTAGCGTAGCCGGGCTACTGCTCCGGTCGCGCGTAGTCATCCACGCGGATGATCTGGATCGGCCGCGACATCGGCGGCTCCTCGCGCAAGCGCTCGAGCCCCGGCCGCAGTTCGGCCAGCCAGGCCTGGTACCCGGCGTCGTTGAGGTGTAGCCGATCGTCGGAGAACACCGGGTTGAGTTCGCCATCCTCGAGGGCGAGTGCCGGCCAGAGGTCCAGGTACTGGGCGTGCACGGTGGCAGCGAACTGCCGGAGGTGGATGTTCGCCTCCTGGATGCGATCCGAGAATTCGCGACCGCGCGGCATGATCGACTGCAGGAGCATTCGCGACCCCGGAAGGTCGCGCCTCAGCTCGACCATCATCGACTGGATGTTGGTCACCAGGTGCTCGACCGTATGACGTGTGCCCAGGTCGTTAGTGCCGATGAGCACGATGATCTCGTCTGGATCAGCCGCGACGACCTCACCCACCCGGGCGAGCAGGTCATCGGTGGTACTGCCGGAGAGGCCGAAGTTGAGGGCGTTGACGTCGGGGAACCAGGTCTGCCAGTCCCCGAGAGCGGTGATGCTGTCGCCCAGGAACAGCACTGTGTTGTCAGTCATGGTGCTGGCAAGGGTACGCCTGCACCCTGAGAGGCCGACCGATCAGTGCTCCGACCCCTGCTCCGGCTCCTTCGCCGCGTTCCTCCTGCCGCGCCGTCGCAGCAGCTGCCCGTAGATGCCGCCGGCGAGGCCAATGGCCACCATCACGCCGCCGATGACGTACCCGACCATCAGATGAGGGCCTTGGTGTGCCACACCGTCTTCGTCTCGGTGAAGAAGGTGACGCGATCCACAGTGAGCGCCGGCAGGCCGGACTCGGGCGGCAACACCCGCTTCAGCGTGTCGGCGGCGGCGATCTGCAGGTCGACCCACTCCAATGCCTCCGCGCCGGCCAGGTCGAGTGCGTTCACGTCGGCGTGGCTGGCCAGCCATGGGGCGATCTCGGCCGCCGAACCGGTGAGCACGTTGACCACGCCGGCGGGCACGTCACTCGTCGCCAGCACCTCCGACAGGCTGATCGCGCTGAGTGGCGATGACTCGCTCGCCACCACCACCACGGTGTTACCGCTGAGGATGACGGGGGCGATCACGCTGACCAGTCCGAGAAGGCCGTGAGTCGCCGGGGCGATGACCGCGACCACACCCGTCGGCTCCGGAGTGGAGATGTTGAAGTATGGCCCGGACACCGGGTTGCCGTTCCCGGCCACCTGCAGGTATTTGTCGGCCCAGCCGGCGTACCAGACCCAGGCGTCGATCGCCGAGTCGACCTGTTTCGTTGCCGCTGCCTCGGTGAGGCCGTCGGTGCTTCGCAGCTCGTCGACGAACTGCGCGCGGCGGCCCTCCAGTAGTTCGGCGATGCGGTAGAGCACCTGGCCGCGGTTGTAGCCGGTCGTCCCCGACCATCCGGAGAACGCGGCCCGGGCGGCCACGACGGCGTCACGGGCGTCTTTGCGGGACGCCTTGGCCGCGTTGGCGATAAACGCCCCCTTCGACGTGGTCACTTCGTAGGTGCGCCCCGATTCGCTGCGCGGAAACGCGCCGCCGATGTAGAGCTTGTAGGTCTTCGGGATGGCGAGGTGGGTCACTTGTTTGCTCCGCTCTGGAGAACTGCGTTTGTCAGATACGCCGCCAGCCCGTGACGGCCACCCTCGCGACCGTAACCCGACTCCTTGTAGCCACCGAACGGCGACGACGGGTCGAACTTGTTGAAGGTGTTCGCCCAGATGACACCGGCGCGCAGCTTGTCGGCCACTGCCAGCACCTTCGAGCCTTTGTCGCTCCAGATGCCGGCCGACAGCCCGTACGGGGTGTTGTTCGCCTTGGCGATGGCCTCCGCGGGAGTGCGGAACGTGAGCACGCTGAGCACCGGGCCGAAGATCTCTTCCCGGGCGATGCGATGGCTGGTCTCGACGCCGGTGAAGATTGTCGGCGCGAACCAGAAGCCCTTCGCCGGAATCTCGCACGGCGCACTCCAGCGCGTCGCGCCCTCCTCTTCGCCGATGTCGCTGAGCGCACGGATGCGATCGAGCTGGGCCCGGGAGTTGATCGCCCCGATGTCGGTGTTCTTGTCGAGCGGGTCGCCCATGCGCAGGGTGACGAGCCGCTCCTTCAGCCGATCGACGACCTCGGTCTCGATGTTCTCCTGCACCAGCAGGCGTGAGCCCGCACAGCAGACGTGGCCCTGGTTGAAGAAGATGCCGTTGACGATGCCCTCGATGGCCTGGTCGATCGGAGCGTCGTCGAAGACGATGTTCGCCGCCTTGCCGCCGAGCTCGAGCGTGAGCTTCTTACCGGTGCCGGCCGTCGACTTCGCGATGGCGCGGCCGACCGCGGTCGAACCGGTGAACGCCACCTTGTTGACATCCGGGTGGTTGACCAGCAGCGAGCCTGTCTCCCCCGCTCCCGTGATGATGTTGACGACGCCATTCGGCAGGTCGGCCTGCTGCAGGATCTCGGCGAAGATCAGCGCGGAGAGCGGCGTGGTCTCGGCCGGCTTGATCACCACGGTGTTGCCTGCGGCGAGAGCCGGGGCGATCTTCCACGCCAACATCAGCAGGGGAAAGTTCCACGGGATCACCTGTGCCGCGACGCCGAGCGCGCGCGGGTTCGGCCCGAGGCCGGCGTGCTCCAGTTTGTCGGCCCAGCCCGCGTAGTAGAAGAACCAGGCCGCGACCAGGGGCACGTCGACGTCACGGCTCTCCTTTATCGGCTTGCCGTTGTCGAGACTCTCGGCCACAGCGAGCTCTCGAGCACGCTCCTGCACCAGTCGGGCGATGCGGTACAGGTACTTGCCGCGATCCGCCCCGCCCAGCTTCGACCAGGTGGAGTTGTACGCCTTGCGGGCGGCGGCGACCGCGCGGTCGACATCCCCGGCATCCGCCGATGCGATCTCGGCAATGCTGTGTTCATCCGCGGGTGAGATGGTCGTGAACGACCTGCCTGAACCCGCGACGAAGTCCCCGTCGATGAACAGGCCGTAGCTCTTCTTCAGGTGCAGGATCGAGGTCGACTCGGGCGCGGGGGCGTAGTCCAGCCAGCGCGTGTTGGAAGCTTCCATGGTCATGTCGTGTCCTAGTCAATCGTGACGTAATCGGGGCCGCTGTATCGGCCGGTTGTCATCTTCTGGCGCTGCAGCAGCACGTCGTTGAGAAGGCTGGAGGCGCCGAAACGGAACAGGCGCGGGTCGAGCCACTCTTCACCCACCGTCTCGGCGACCGTGACGAGGTACTTGATGGCGTCCTTGGACGATCGGATGCCGCCAGCCGGCTTCACCCCGATCCGCTCGCCGGTGAGCCGATGCCAATCGCGCACCACCTGCAGCATGAGCAGCGTGACGGGAAGGGTCGCGGCCGGTGCCACCTTGCCGGTGGAGGTCTTGATGAAGTCGCCTCCAGCGAGGATGGCGAGCCACGACGCGCGCCGCACGTTGTCGTAGGTGTTCAGTTCGCCGGTCTCGAGGATCACCTTGAGGTGCGCGTACGTGCCGTCGTCGCGACGGCAGGCTTCTTTTACCGCGACGATTTGGTCGAAGACCATTCCGTAGCGGCCACTGAGGAACGCGCCACGGTCGATGACCATGTCGATCTCGTCGGCGCCGGCGGCCACCGCATCCCGAGTGTCGGCGAGCTTGACAGGAAGTGAGGCACGGCCGCTGGGGAACGCGGTCGCGACGGCGGCGACGTTCACCCCGGAGTTCGGCCCGAGCGCCTTCACGGCATAGGGCACCATGTCGCCGTAGACGCACACCGCGGCGACCCGCGGTGTCGTGAGGTCCGAGGGGTCGGGCGTCATCGCCTTCGCGACCAGCGACTGCACCTTGCCCGGGGTGTCAGCACCCTCGAGCGTCGTGAGGTCGATGAGCCGGATGATCGTGTCGAGCGCCCAGGCCTTCGACGTGGTCTTGATCGAGCGGGTTCCGAGCCCGGCGGCACGAGCCTCGAGCCCGACCGCGTCGACCCCCGGCAGGCCCTCGAGATGCAGCCGAAGGCTCTTCTCGGTGAGGTCTCCGCCGATCAGGTCGATCGCCCGTGATGCCGGGGCGAGCGCCACGGCCTGTTCGATGGTCATGCTGACTCCTCGATTTGATGGTGTCTGAGTATCGACTGGGCCGTCGATTCGTCGGTGACGAGAATGGTGCACAGGCCGCTCGACACGACCGCGTGAGCGACCCGGTGCTTGGCCTCACCGGCGATCACGGCAATCGCCGTCGGTGCCGTTCGCAGCCGGTCGAGGCCGAGGCCGACGGTGCGCGCATCGAGACCGACGTCGACGATCGCGCCGAACGCGTCGATGTACCGGCCGAGCACATCCCCCACCGCACCCTTGCGTACCAGCTGTGTCACGTCATCCTTCGTCAGGTAGCCACTCTCCACCAGCACGGAGTCGGCGTCGGCCACGCCTGCGCTGTACAGGTACGCGGATGCCGAATCCGCCCGGGCGAGCGCCGCGGCGACCGTTCGATCGGCCTCGATGACCTCGCGCGTCTCCCGGCGCTCGAGAATCGCCGGAATCGGCAGGGTGATCGCGGTGCCGCCGCCCTTCTGGGCGATCGTGACCGCGGTTGCCGCTGCGTCGCTGCCCCGCCGGCTGAGGCTGAGACCGCCGTTGACCTGCACCACAGTGACGCCGCTCGCCCAGCCGTCCGGGAGCGCCTGCGCGACGGAGTCGATGGTGCGACCCCAGCTGACGCCGAGCGTGCGCGGGATCGGGCGGAGAGCCGCCAGATAGTCGGCGGCCGCGGTGGCAGTGGCAGCGGCGACCGCCTGCGGGTCATCCGTCTGGGGAACGACTACGGCGTCGGCAAGTCCGAATCGGTCCGCCAGTTGCCGCTCCAGGATTGCTCGCCGTGCGCGGGGGTGCACGATCTCGATGCGCACGATTCCCTCATCGCGAGCCTGCGCCAGGAGCCTGCCCACCTTCCAACGGGTGACTCTCAGCAACGCGCCGATTTCGTCCTGGGTCTTGTTGTCTTCGTAATACAGCTCAGCCGCGCGCACGAGCATCAGATCGTCGGTGGCGGCCATCCGTCAAGCGTACGTCGCCCGGCTCACCGAATCAACGGATGTTGCAGGCTCTGCTCATATGAGCAGCGAGTGATTCCCATAGGCTGTCGGTATGACCGGCAGCTACGCCCTCGCGATCGATCTCGGTGGAACCAAAGTGGAGGCGGCGCTGGTAGATCCGACGGGCACGGTACTCGCTCCCAGTCGTTTCCGCGCACCCACCGGTAAAGGTTCGACTTCTGAGCAGCTCGCCCTCGCGGTCGATGAGGTCGTCGCGCTATCTCGCGCGGCACTTCCCGCGGGCGCCGCCCTCATCGGCGTCGGCATCGGCTCGGCCGGACCGATCAACGAGGCCGAGGGCAAAGTAAGCCCCCTGAACCTCGCCGTCTGGCGTGACTACCCGCTACGCGACCAGGTCATGGCGGCCGTGCCCGACGACGTGCCGGTCGTGCTGCGCATGGACGGCATCTGCATCGCCCTCGCCGAGCACTGGGTGGGCGCCGCGCAGGGGTACGACAACGTGATGGGGATGATCGTCTCCACGGGCATCGGTGGCGGGCTCATCCTGCACGGCAACACGGTCTCCGGTCCGACCGGCAATGCAGGGCACATCGGGCACGTCGAGGTCGCCGGATTCACCGAACCCTGCCTGTGCGGCGGCATCGGCTGCGTCGAGGCGATCGCATCAGGACCGCACACCGTCGAGTGGGCACAGCTGCAGGGCTGGCAGGGCACCTCCGGCGAGGAACTCGGGGCGAGCTTCCGCGACGGCGACGAGGTGGCCATCGCGGCCATCGAACGGTCGGGGCGGGCGATCGGCCAGGCCATCGCATCCGCAACGGCCCTGGTCGATCTCGAACTGGTGGCCATCGGCGGCGGCTTCTCTCACGTAACGCCGGTTCTGTTCGACCACATGCGAACCGCCGTCGCAACGCGTCGCCAGTTCGGCTTCGTCACCAAGGTGAAGATCGTGCCATCCGGCCTGTCGAGCGACGGACCGCTGATCGGTGCCGCCGCGCTGATCCATCGCGCGGCAGTCGTCAGCTAGCTGCTCGTCTCGAGCCGTCGATGGTGTCGTTGCTCCAACTCGTCCTCGACGAAGACTCGTCGCGAGAGGATCGGCGCGGTGAACGCCGCGACGAGAGACACCGCGATCAGAAGCACGAGCGGCACCAGCCAGCTTCCGGTGACCGAGTGCAGCACTCCGATTAGCAGGGGTCCCAGTGCCCCGAGGATGTAGCCGATCGTCTGCGCAAAGCCGCTCAGTGCCACCGATCCGCGCTGGGTACGCGTGCGCAGGTTGATCAGGGTGAGGCACACCGGGAAGATGAGCGGACCGCCCCCCGCGAACAGTACCCAGACCACCGTTCCCGTTGCCGGAAAGAGCAACAGGCCGAGGTAGGCGACGACGAAACAGGCAACACCCACCCAGATCAGCACCGCCACGCGCCGGATACGGATCGCGAGCAGCGGCATGACGATGGCGGTGGGGGCACCGACGATGCTGTTCAGCGCGAGCAGCGCCCCGGCCTGCGTCGGAGTCACCCCGGCCGTCTGCACGAGCAGTTCCGGCAGCCAGGCGAACAACGCGTACACACTGAAAGTCGAGGCCGCGAAGGTGATCGCGATCGCCCACGCCGTTCTCGAGTGCCAGATGCGCCCCACCAGTTCGGCGTCCGGCTGAGCGAGCTCGGGCGACTCGTGCCCAGGAATAACCGTGACGTGCTTTCGCCGACGCGCCACCAGCACCCCGGACCACGGGATGGCCGCGAGGATCGCGAGAACCGACCACATTCCGAGTGAGAAACGCCAGCCCGCCGAATCCGCAACCGGAGTCGCAATCACCGCGGGAACCGCTGCGCTGACAGCCAGCAGCAGTGCGTAGACGGATGTCAGCAAACCGACCCGGTCCGGAAAGTAACGCTTGACGAGCGGCGGCAGCAGCACGTTTGCGATACCCGCTCCTGCGATAGTCACGATGGTGCCGGAGAGCAGCACGGCGAAATCGGGGCTGGTCGCTCGCAGCAGGTGGCCGGCCACCATCGCTCCGATCGCGATGAGCATGAGCCGCTCGAGGCCGACCCGTCGGGCGAGGGCCGGAGTCACCAGCGCGGAGAGCGCGAAGACGACGGGAGGGATGCTGCCGAGAACACCGAGCGCAACGCTGTCGATCGGCACGTCTGCACGCACCTGGCTGACGATCGGCGAGATCGCCGCGACCGCGGTGCGCAGGTTTATGGCGACCAGCACGATGCCGACGAGGGCCAGCGCCCGGCCGCGCCACAAGGGAGCCGTCCGTGGCCTGGACGGCGGAGATACGGCCGTCATTGAGCAGGTCGCTGCGGTCGAGCGGCTACGCCGAGAATGCGACGGACCTGCTGCTCGTCCGCGTTCATCTGCGAGACGAGTGCGTCGACATCCGGAAAGCGGTTCATCGGGCGGATGTAGTCGACGAACTCGACCGTCACGACCTTGTCGTAGAGATCCAGCACCTCATCGAGCACATGTGCCTCGACCTGCTTCTCCGGCACGCCCTCGAACGTGGGATTGTTGCCGATCGACACCGCCGCCGGCATCGTGCGGCCGTCCACCGTGAGCAGTGCGGCGTAGACACCGTCCGCGGGAACGAGTCCCTCGACCTCTCGTGACAGGTTCGCCGTCGGGTAGCCAAGGGTTCGTCCGCGCTCAAAACCGTGCACGACGGTGCCTCGGATGGACGGCGCACGGCCGAGCAGTGCAGCGGCACCCACGACATCACCGCGGTCGAGCAATTGCCGGATCAACGTCGACGAGATCGGGTGCTCGTCGTCGGCGAGCGCCTGGTCGATCTGCCGCACCTCGAAGCCCGCGCTTCTCCCCAGCTCGGTGAGAAGGGCAACGTCGCCACGACCGCGGTGACCGAAGCGGAAGTTCGAGCCGACGAAGACCAGCCGGGCCTTCAGGGCACTCACCAGCACGCTGTCGACGAACTGTTCGGGTTCTTCCTCACTGAACTCCCGGGTGAAAGGGATCATCACCGTCGCGTCGATGCCGGTGGCCGCAAGCAGCTCACGCTTCTGTTCGTTGCTGGCGATCGACGGCGGACAGATCTCCGGTTTCAGCAGCGCCAGCGGATGACGATCGAAGGTCAGCACGACCGAGGCGAGACCGAGCTGGTCTGCCGCCGCTTTCATGGCGTCGATCACCCGGCGGTGACCGAGATGTACCCCGTCGAACTTGCCAATGGTCACGGCGGAGGGACCGAACCCCTCCGGCACGCTCCTGAGGTCGGAGTACCAGCGCATATCAGAAGCGCGCACTCATGCCGCCTCAGCGACCGCCCTGCCGCGACGGCGCAGGTATAGGAGGCCGAGCACGGGCAGCACAAGCGGCACCAGAAGATAGCCGAGTCCGTAGCTCGACCAGACCGTGGCCGTGCGGCCGAAGGGATCGTTGCTCGCCAACCCGATGAGGTTGGGCGAAACCAGCGTGATCGTGCCGATGACCAGCACGCCGAGGAGTTCGAAGCTGATGGTGACGAGCGCTACCCGGTACCACACGTCGCCCGGCGCCACCAGGGCGACGGTGGCGACGATGTACACCACCGCGGACAGCGCGGACAGCGAGAAAGCGACCGGCGCTTCGTGGAAACGGTCGATGATTTGGAAAACCGAACGCCCCGTCGCGGCCACCGCGAGAATACCGTAGACAACGACAAGCACCCGGCCGACGCCGGTCGTGCGATTCTGGGTAGCCATTTTGTCCAGTTTAGTCAGTCGTGCATCAGGCGATGCCCAGGCACCAGATCTCGTACATGCGGAACACCATGACCGCGATCGCAAGGTTCGCCACACCGACCACGACGGTGCTCCACCGGTCCCGCTGGACCAGCGCCCAGAAGACAGCGAGCGGCACCATGATGAGTGCCGAGACGAGATAGATGTAGAACTCGAGTGGGTTGCCTGTCGAATGATTGCCCGCGAAGGGCGCAACGATCGCGATCACCAGCTGGACCACGAGCAGCAGCTCGACGAGTGCCGCGGAGCCGAGACTGTAATCATTCGGCTTTCGTCCCGCAAACCCGAGAACCAGGCAGAGCACTCCGCCGAGAGCGGCGATTCCGATTTGGACGAAGGCGAACCAGGTGATCACGGGGCTTCCTCGGGTAGGTCTGACGGAAAGTTGACGATGCTTTTCGCGACCCCCGAGACGCGCTGCACCAGTCCGACAAGGCTACCGTCGGGCGCGATGGCGGCGATCGGGCCCTCGTCGTCCCCCGGGTGCGGCACCCGCTTGCCGTGCGCCAGATCGACAGCCTCGTCGGCGGTGAGCTGCCAGGCCGGAAAGAGCCGCGACGCGACCTCGGCAGGCGCGACCAGCGCGGCCCCGACTGTCTCCGGTGTCAGCTCCGCAACGGCGTCGGCGACAGCGAACGGTCCGATGCGGGTGCGGCGCAGTGCGGTGAGATGGCCTCCGACCCCGAGGGCCGCTCCGAGGTCGCGGGCGATCGCGCGGATGTAGGTGCCCGACGAGCACTCGACCCGCACATCCACATCGACCGTCGAGCCCGATCGGCGAAACGCCAGCACCTCGATCGTTTCGATCGTCACGGTGCGGGCGGCGAGCTCGACCGTCTCCCCCTCGCGCACCAGCGCGTAGGCACGCTTGCCATCCACCTTGATCGCGCTCACGCTGCTGGGCACCTGCTTCACCACCCCGGTGAAATTCGCGAGACCGGCGACGACCTGATCCTCCGTGATGCCGGCCAGGGCCGCCGCTGAGGCGACTTCGAGGGGGTCGCCCTCTGCGTCATCCGTCGTCGTCGACGAGCCGAGCGCAATGGTGGCGAGGTATTCCTTATCGAGGCCGACCACGAACGTCAGCAGTCTCGTCGACGCGTTGATCCCGAGAACGAGGAGCCCGGTGGCCATCGGGTCGAGCGTGCCCGCGTGACCCACCTTGCGGGTGCCGGCTGCCTTGCGCGTGCGGGAGACGGCGTCGTGACTGGTGATGCCCCCTGGCTTATCGACGAGGAGGATGCCGCTGAGGTTCACAGCCCTGATTCTCGCAGGGCGAGCACGATGTCGAGCTTCTCGGGCAACGCAGCCTGCATGAGTTCGCGAACCCGCGGGTCGGTGTCGTAGTCGTCAGTCATGCGCAGGCCGACGAGGGTGTTGATCAGCATGCCGCCGGAAAGGAACTGCTGGGCCTCGTCGGCGTCGAATCCCGCCTCCGTCCGCAGGAATTCGTAGACGCACAGGAAGCCGTCGCGAGCGACCGCGCCGATCACCGGGTCTTTGCCGAGCACGAAACCGTGCATAAGCGACAGCAGAAGGCCCCGTTGTGATGCCAGGTCGACGTACGCAACGCCGATGCGAGGGCCGGCGGGCTGGCCGTTGTCTGTCGCTAGCGCTGCCCGGAACGCGGCCAGCAGAATGTCGAGTGCGCGGCGCAGCACCTCGATGAAGAGTTGCTGTTTGGTGCCGAATATCCGCACCACGTATGGCTGGCTGACACCGGCCGCCTTCGCCACGACGGCCGTGGTCGTGCCGACATAGCCGTAGTCACCGAAGACCTCGGTCGCGGCTTCGAGGATGAGCTCGCGACGATCGTCGCCCTTCATCCGAGATTCCTTAGCGTTCATGCTTGACATGGTATCAGTTGATAACTTAGATTCGTAAGTAATCAATCGATAACTAGTTTCTGGAGTCCCCTTATGACCACTCTTGAACCAACTCTCGCCGAGGCCCCCGCCGCCCCTCGGCGCCGCATCCCGGTCTGGCTCGCGATCATCGCGGCCTCCCTGCCCATGTTCATGGCCACCCTCGACAACCTGGTCGTCACGAATGCACTGCCCGTGATCCACGAGGACCTGAGCGCATCCGTCGAACAGCTCCAGTGGTTCATCAACGCGTACACGCTCAGCTTCGCCACCTTCATCCTGCTCGCCGTCGCCCTCGGTGACCGCTTCGGCCGTCGCACCGTGTTCGTGGCCGGCATCCTCATCTTCACGCTCGCCTCCGCGGCCGCAGCGCTAGCGACCAACCCTGCTGAGCTCATCGCCGCCCGGGCCGTGCAGGGCGTCGGCGGGGCGGCGCTCATGCCGCTCTCGCTCACGCTGCTCGCCGGATCCGTGCCCCTGCGCCTGCGGCCCCTCGCGATCGGCATCTGGGGCGGCATCTCCGGCCTCGGCGTCGCCGCAGGGCCCCTCGTCGGCGGCGCGGTGGTCGAGGGCTGGAACTGGCAGGGAATCTTTTGGATCAACGTGCCGGTCGGCGTGATCGCCATCCCGCTGGCCCTCCTCGCACTGCCGAACACGTTCGGTGCCAAACTGCGGGCGGATGTCGTCGGCGTCGTGCTCGTCGGCCTCGGTATCCTCGCGGTCGTCTTCGGCATCGTTCGCGGCAACCCGGCCGGCTGGGACAGCCTCGAGGTTGTCGGCTCGCTCGTGGTCGGCGTCGTGCTTCTCGCCGCCTTCGTGATTTGGGAGTCGCGAACCGCGACACCCCTGCTGCCGCTGCGCCTGTTCCGCGACAGGAGCTTCACCGTGGCGAACATCGTCGGAGCGGCCTTCAGCTTCGGGGTGTTCGGCGCGGTCTTCATCCTCATCCAGTTCCTGCAGATCGTGCAGGGCGCCAGCCCGCTGCAGGCGGCCGTGCAGACGACGCCGTGGACGCTGGCCCCGATGATCGTCGCCCCACTTGCCGGACTGGTCGCGCCCCGGGTCGGCACCCGGCTGCTCATCGTCGTCGGGCTGTCGCTCTCGGCCGTCGCGATGTTCTGGCTGGCACTCACCATGAATTCGACCGTGGCATACACGGTCATGCTGCCGCCGTTCATCATCGCGGGCGTCGGGATGGGGCTGGTGTTCGCCCCGATGTCGACCGCGGTGCTGTCGACCATGGCGCCGGCTGATCACGCCAAGGCGAGCGGCACGAACTCGACCCTGCGTGAGATCGGCACGGCTCTCGGCATCGCGGTGCTCACCGCGGTGTTCACGGGCGCGGGCGGACAACTCACCCCGACCGGCTATGTCGGTGCGGCGGTTCCGGCCGTGTTGGTCGGCGGATCTGTGCTCGCCGCCTCTGCACTGCTTGCGATTCTGCTGCCCGCCGGTCGCTCGGTTCGGAAGGCCGCCGAATAAGCTTCGTGATGTGCGAATCGCAGTGATCGGTGCCGGCGCGATCGGTGGGGCCCTGGCCGCCCTGCTCGACCGCGCCGGCAACGACGTCGAGGTGACGGCCCGCGGCGCCGGACTCGCCGCGATCAAAGCCGGCGGAATCCGGCTTTCGGGCCAGTGGGGGGACCACGTCGCCCCGGTCACCGCTGGCGAGCGGCTGAGCCGGAGGCCGGAGCTGGCGATCGTCGCGACCAAGGCGGTGGACGCGCCGGGTGCGATCCGCGACAACCTGGAATGGCTCAGCGGGATTCCGGTGCTGGTCGTGCAGAACGGACTCTCCGGCATCAGCGCTTCCGTCGATGCGGCCCCGAAGTCGGACATCGTCGGGGGGCTCGCGGTGTTCGCGGCCTCGTTCCTCGAGCCGGGGGTGGTGACCGTCACGACCGGCGGACCGCTCTATGTGGGGGTCGGTCTTGACAGCAGCAGCGGCGCCGATGCGAGCGACATCCCGGCCCGTTTCGTCGCGAAGGTGCTCGGCACCGTGCTCGACACGCGCTTCGTGCCCGACTTCGCCGGGGCGCAATGGACGAAACTCATCGTCAACCAGGTGAACGCGATCCCCGCGATCACCGGACTCAGCGTGCAGGCCGTCATTTCCGACCGCCGGCTGCGCCGAGTGATGACGGCGAGCATCCGGGAGAACGTGCGGGTGGCGCGCGCTCGCGGCACCCGCTTCGCCCCCATGAACGGGCTCGGCAACGGCATCCTGCGCCTGGTCGGCATTGCTCCGCTCTCGCTCGGGCAGCTGCTTCCGCTGGCGATGCGGCGCCGAATGGGAGCCGTGCCGAACCCCGGCTCCACGCAGCAGAGCATCCGTCGTGGCCAGCCCACCGAGATCGACTACCTCAATGGCGCGGTCGTCGAAGCGGCGAAGGGCACCTCGGTTCCGACCCCCGTCAACGCGGCGCTCGTCGCCATGGTGCACGAAGTGGAGAAGACCGGGCAGTTCTTGCCGGCGTCAGAGGTCGTGGAGCGCGCGCGCTCCTAACAGGAGTCGGCGAAGCGTCTCCGCGGATGCTCGGGGTCGCGGTTGTCGATGATCGCGTTCGCTTTCACACGCGGCTTCACCTCGCGGTCATAGTCGGCATCCGGTTCGTCAGCGCCCTCAACCCAGATCGCGTACCGCCACTTTCCGGCCAGCTCGGGCACCTGCAGGCGCTCCCCCGCGACCAGCAGCAGGTCGGTGCTGAAATCCTCGTTCGAGTCGGCGACGGTCACCGTGCGGCCGGAGTCTCGCAGCGCGGCGGCGAGGTTCTCGGCGAGCTCGCGTTCGCCAGAACCCTTGTCCCCGTCGACGGCGATACGGCCGGTCGAGTAGTTCTGCAGGATTTCGGCGGCCAGGGCGGCGATGACGTCCTTCTTGAGCGGTTGCCAGGTTGCCATGAGTCGAGCCTACGCTGGGGCTGTGAGCATCGCCGAGCCGGTCAGCGGGTGGTTCCGCGCCAGCGGGCGTGACCTGCCATGGCGGCGCCCCGGCTTCACCGCGTGGGGCACGCTCGTCAGCGAGGTGATGCTGCAGCAGACGCCGGTGGCGCGGGTCGTTCCGCGCCTGGCCGAGTGGCTCGAACGCTGGCCGACGCCCGCCGACCTCGCGGCGGTGCCCTCAGGCGAGGCGGTGCGCGCGTGGAATCGGCTCGGCTACCCGCGCCGGGCGCTCAACCTGCACGCCGCCGCCGTCGCGATCACCGAGCGTCACGGCGGCATCGTGCCCCAAGACGTCGACCAGCTGCTGGCGCTTCCCGGGGTCGGCGAATACACGGCGCGGGCCGTCGCCGTCTTCGCGTACGGCCATCGGCATCCGGTCGTCGACACCAACGTGCGTCGGGTGATCGCCCGGGCGATCGACGCGCAGGCGGAGGCCGGCGTTCCCTCCACGAAACGGGACCTTGCGGCGATGGACGCGCAACTGCCCGACGGCCTGGCGGATGCCCGCCTCGCCAACGCGGCGATCATGGAACTCGGTGCGATCGTCTGCACCGCGAGATCCCCCCGCTGCGAGGACTGCCCTATCGCGGGGCAGTGCGCATGGCGCGCCGCGGGCTATCCGCAGTACGAGGGGCCCCGACGCCCCGGCCAGAAGACGTTCGAGGGTTCCGACCGGCAGGTGCGGGGACTCATTCTGGCCGAGTTGCGTGCCTCAGACATTCCGGTGACCCAGGATGAGATCGATGCCGTGTGGGTCGACGATGTGCAGCGCACGCGGGCGCTGCAGGGCCTTCTGGCGGACGGGCTGGTCGCCGGCGATCCCGTGGGTGGCTACGAGCTGCCGGGCTAGCCGGGCTTCCGACTTAGAACGGCATCGCGGGCGGCGGGGCGAGCTCGCCTGACCAGGTGCGTACGCCGAGCCTGCTCTCCCCCGGCCGATAGCCCATGGCTCTGAGCACGTTCTCTCCGGGCGCCCAGCCGACCGGGCACTCGATGCGCGCGGCGAACATCCCTTCGGCGATGCCGTGCTCAACCAGGAGAGAGGCCACCGGCATCCCGAACCCGTGCAGGTTGGAGTCGGGATCGAGCAGGAACAGCGCAACAGAGACGACGCCGAGGTCCGGGAAGTCGACGACAGCGTCGACCAACCCGACCATCACCTCGTCGGATTCGATCGCCATCAGCCGTTTCTGGCCGGATGTCGTGCCCTCCGGCAGCGCGGACAGCAGCGCGTGTGCGAGATGGGGTCGAGTACCTCGGGCCGCGAAGTAGTCCGCGCGAGTGTCGAGCAGTCGGAGGACTTCGGCCTCGTCGCCCGGCTGGATGGGGCGGAATCCGATGAACATGGTGAGATCAGGGTAGTGGAGGTTGTCACCGGATCGGCGGAGACTGGTGGCGTGCCCGAACTTCCGGAAGTGCATGCCCTGGCGACCGATCTCGCGTCACGCCTGAGTGGGCGAGTCATCGATCGTCTCGACGTGGTGTCGTTCGCCGCGCTCAAGACCTTCGATCCGCCGGCGACAGCCCTCGCCGGCACCACGATCGGCGGCGTCACGCGCCACGGCAAGTTCCTCGACATCACCTGCGGCGACCTGCATCTCGTGATGCACCTGGCCCGTGCCGGCTGGATCCGCTGGCGCGCGGATGCGCCCAAACCACTCAAGGGCACTGGCAAGGGCCCGATGGCCGCGAGACTCGTGCTCACCGACGGGTCGGGCTTCGACGTCACGGAGGCGGGAACGAAGAAGAGTCTCGCCATCTACGTGGTGCGCGACCCTCTCGACGTGCCCGGCATTGCGAGGCTCGGCCCCGACCCGCTCGAGGCGGGGTTCACCGAGGAGGTCTTCGCCGGCATCCTCGCCTCCGCCGGCCGGGCCCAGGTCAAGGGCGTGCTGCGTAACCAGTCGATCATTGCCGGGATCGGCAACGCCTACTCCGACGAGATATTGCACACCGCGAAGATGTCGCCGTTCAAGCCGGCAGCGATGCCAGCGGATGACGGGTCGCGCCTGTACGCGGCGATGCAGCGGGAGCTTCGTGCCGCCATCGCCCGCGCCGACGGGCTGTCTGCGTCGGAACTGAAGCAGGAGAAGAAGTCGAACCTGCAGGTGCACGGCCGCACGGGCGAGGCCTGCCCGGTCTGCGGTGACACGATCCGGCAGGTGATCTACTCGGACTCGACGTTCCAGTACTGCCCCACCTGCCAGACGGGCGGCAAACCGCTGGCCGACCGGGTGCTCAGCAGGCTCCTGAAATAGGCCTCACCGCCGAAGCAATTCAGTAGTCGAGCGAGTTCCATTCCCGCGGGCCCTCGGGAAACACGAGCCCCTCCAGCACGAATGGGTCGTTGGCCATGAACTCCTCCGCGGCCTCCGCCGTGCGGAACACCGCCATCGAGCGTGGCTCAAGACCGTCGGCGAAGGTGCCGATGTGCACGATCTGGCCGCCCTTGGCGAACTCGTCGAGATAGGCGCGATGACGCGGATAGGTTGCGACCAGGGCGTCCTGCGTGGTCGTCTCCGTCGGAAGGTAGATCGTCACATAGAGCACGAGCGCCAGACTAGAACACGAGTGACTAGTCGCGCGAGGTTTCGCGCGGCACCCAGTCGTCGTCTTCGTCGTCGTCGATCACTCGCGGCTTGATGTACGGGTCTTCGTCGCCCGCATATGTCGCGGTGCTCTTCAGTCCGTCGATCTCGCTGTCGCGGGCTGCGGCCTCGGCCAGCAGGCTCTCGATGTGTTTTGCGTTCTCGGGCACGGCATCCGCAATGAACTCGATGGACGGCGTCAGCCGCGCTGTGATGTTCTTGCCGACCTCGCTGCGGATCATCCCGGTCGCCGACTTCAGGGCCGCAGCGCTGTCCGCGCGCTCCTCGTCGCTGCCGTAGACCGTGTAAAAGATGCTGGCGTGCTGCAGGTCGCCCGTCACTCGAACGTCGGTGATGGTGACGAACCCGATGCGTGGATCTTTGATGCCGCGTTCGAGCGTCTTCGCGACAATGACTTTGATGCGGTCCGCCATCTTGGCGGCCCGAGCTGCGTCGACCATCATTAACCCCTGATTCTCGGAAAGTTCAACGACTTCCCCACGTGATTACTTCGCCGGTGAGGTCTCGACAAGCTCGACCCGCGCTCCGTTGCTGAGGCGGCGGTAGTAGGTGTCCAGGTAAGGAAGCTTGCGAAGCTCCGCTTCCGTCCTGGGCACCTACTGCCGACGCCGACCCCGCGACTAGACGCGGGGCTTTTCCTTGAGCTCGATCGTCTCGATCTCGTCGCCGATCTGGATGTCGTTGAACTTGCCGAGTCCGATACCGCACTCGAAGTCGGTCCGCACCTCGGTGACGTCGTCTTTGAACCGGCGGAGCGATTCGATGGCGAGGTTGTCGCCGACGACGACGCCGTCGCGGATGACCCGCGCTTTGGCGTTCCTGGTGATCGTTCCCGACCGCACGATGACTCCCGCGACGTTTCCGAACTTGGAGGAGCGGAAGATCTCGCGGATCTCGGCCACACCGGACTGCACTTCTTCGAACTCGGGCTTGAGCATTCCCTTGAGGGCGTTTTCGACGTCTTCGAGGGCCGCGTAGATGACCGAGTAGAACCGCACGTCCACGCCTTCGCGGGCCGCACGTTCGCGGGCCTTCGGGTCGGGGCGCACGTTGAAGCCGATGATGATGGCGTTGTCGACGGTGGCGAGGTTGACGTCGCTCTCCGTGACGGCTCCGACACCGCGGTGGATGATGCGCAGCTGCACGCTGTCGTCCACATCGATCTTGAGCAGCGATTCTTCGAGTGCCTCGACGGCACCGGAGACGTCACCCTTGATGATGAGGTTGAGCGACTCGACCTTGCCGTCTTCGAGGGCTTTGGTGAAGTCTTCGAGGGAGATGCGCTTGCGGCTGCGGGCCAGCAGTGCGTTCCGTTCGACGGCTTCGCGCTTCTCGGCGATCTGCCGGGCGGTGCGGTCGTCGTCGGTGACGAGGAACGTGTCGCCTGCGCGGGGCACGGAGGTGAGTCCGAGCACCGAGACGGGGCGGGCGGGCGTCGCGAACTGCACGGTCTCGCCGTTCTCATCGAACATGGCGCGCACCCGGCCGTATGCAGTTCCCGCGACGATCGCGTCGCCGACTTCGAGCGTTCCCGACTGGATGAGCACGGTCGCCACGGCGCCACGCCCCTTGTCGAGCTTCGCTTCGATGGCGACACCGCGTGCGTCTTTGTTGGGGTTGGCGCGCATGTCGAGGCCCGCGTCCGCGGTCAGCAGCACGGCATCCAGAAGCTCGGGGATGCCGATCTTGTTGAGCGCCGACACGTCGATGAACATCGTGTCTCCGCCGTACTCTTCGGCAACGAGCCCGAACTCGGTGAGCTGCTGGCGCACCTTGGCCGGGTTCGCACCCTCTTTGTCGATCTTGTTGACGGCGACGACGATCGGCACGCCGGCGGCCTGGGCGTGGTTGAGCGCCTCGATCGTCTGAGGCATGATGCCGTCGTCGGCCGCGACCACGAGGATCGCGATGTCGGTCACCTGCGCACCGCGGGCACGCATGGCGGTGAACGCCTCGTGGCCCGGTGTGTCGATGAAGGTGATGGCGCGTTCGATGCCCTCGTGTTCGGTGATCACCTGGTACGCACCGATGTGCTGGGTGATGCCGCCGGCCTCTCCTGCAACAACGTTGGCGTTGCGGATCGCGTCGAGGAGGCGCGTCTTTCCGTGGTCGACGTGGCCCATGACGGTGACGACCGGCGGACGGATCTCGAGGTCTTCATCCGTCTCGTCTTCGAGCTCCTGGTCGAGGTCGAGGTCGAATCCGGCGAGCAGCTCGCGGTCCTCATCTTCCGGCGAGACCATTTCGATCTTGAAACCGAGTTCGGCTCCGAGGATCTCGAAGGTCGCCTCATCGAGGGATTCGGTGGCGGTCGCCATCTGTCCAAGGTGGAAGAGCACGGTCACGAGGTTGCCGGGGCTGGTGTCGATCTTGTCGGCGAAGTCGGTAATCGAGGCGCCGCGACGCATCCGGACGATGGTCGTACCATCCCCACGGGGAACGCTGACGCCGCCGAGCGACGGGGCTTCGCGCAGCTCGAATTCGGCACGCTTCGTCCGCTTCGACTTGCGGGCCTTGCTCTTGCCGCCGCCCCGCCCGAACGCGCCGGCGGTTCCGCCGCCGGGGCCGCGGCCACGGCCGCCACCACCCGCGGGACGGTTGGGTCCGAAGTTGGAGCCGGGTGCACCGGCGGGGGCGCCGCCCGGGCGGAATCCACCGGCGCCTGCCGGTCGTGCTCCGCCGGGACCGCCGGGGCGGAATCCGCCGCCGGCACCTGCCGGTCGCTGGCCGAAGCCGCCGGGACGCTGGCCCTGGCCGGGTCCACCAGGGCGCGGGGCGCCGGGGCGGGGAGCGGACGGACGCGGGATGCCGGTCGGCGATGCGGCCGGACGGGTGTTCATGCCCTGCGTGCTGGCATAGGGGTTATTGCCCGGGCGCGGGGCGCCGGGGCGCTGCATGCCCTGCGTGCTGGCGAACGGGTTGTTGCCAGGACGTGCGGCGCCGGGGCGCGGGATGTCGCCTGACGCCTCTGCCGCGGGAGCACTCGGTGCCGCCGCTTCTTCGACATGCGCGGTCGTCGAAGTCTCCGCGACCGGGGCCGGCGCGGGAGCAGGCGTCGGGGCGGGCGCCGGCGCCTTTGCGACGGGTGCCGCCGCGGGCTTGACCGGGGCGGTGATGCCCTCGGCCTCGAGCGCAGCCTTCAGCTTGCGCGCGACCGGGGGTTCGATGCTGGAGGACGGTCCTTTGACGAACTCGCCCATCTCCT
>JAODAT010000039.1 GCA_025463565.1 Microbacteriaceae bacterium | reverse complement strand
TCGTTGTGCCCGACGTGCCCGAGGATGACCCGGCCGCTCGTCGCCCCGAGGTCGACCGCGGCAACCGCGGAGGTCACCGAAGGAAGGCCGCGGCCACCCCGGCGTCCACCGGGATGTGCAGGCCGGTCGTGTGGCTGAGGTCCGACGTGCAGAGAACGAACACGGCATTGGCCACGTTCTCGGGCAGTACCTCGCGCTTCAGCAGCGTGCGCTGCGCGTAGTAGGCGCCGAGCTCCTCCTCCGGCACCCCGTAGACGGCGGCGCGCTTGGCGCCCCAGCCGCCCGCGAAGATGCCCGAACCGCGCACCACGCCATCGGGGTTGATGCCGTTGACCTTGACGCCGTACTCGCCGAGCTCCGCGGCGAGCAGTCGCACCTGGTGCGCCTGGTCCGCCTTGGTGGCCGAGTAGGCGATGTTGTTCGGGCCGGCGAAAACCGAGTTCTTCGACGAGATGTAGACGACATCGCCGCCGAGTTTCTGGTCGATGAGCACCCTGGCCGCCGCACGGGAGACCAGGAACGAGCCCTTTGCCATCACGTTGTGCTGCAGGTCCCAGTCGGCGACGGTGGTCTCGAGCAGGCTCTTCGAGAGGGAGAGTCCTGCATTGTTCACAACGATGTCGAGCCCGCCGAAGGCGAGCACGGCGGCGTCGACGCCGGCCTGCACCTGGTTTTCATCCGTGACGTTCGCCTGGATGCCGATGGCGACATCCGTGCCACCGAGCTCCGCCGCCGCGGCCTGGGCCTTCTCCAGGTCGAGGTCGGCGATGACGACGCAGGCGCCCTCCGCCGCGAGGCGGGTGGCGATGGCCTTGCCGATTCCGGATGCCGCGCCGGTGACCAGCGCGATGCGCGTCGCGAGGGGCTTCGGCTTCGGCATGCGCTGCAGCTTCGCCTCCTCGAGCGCCCAGTACTCGATGCGGAACTTCTCGGACTCGTCGATCGGTTCATACGAGGAGATCGCCTCGGCGCCCCGCATCACGTTGATCGCGTTGACGTAGAACTCGCCGGCGACGCGGGCGGTCTGCTTGTTGGCGCCGTAGCTGAACATGCCCACGCCCGGGATAAGCACGACGAGCGGGTCGGCGCCTCTGATGGCCGGCGAATCGGGGGTCGCGTTCCGGTCGTAATAGGCCTGGTAATCGAGGCGGTACTGGGCGTGCAGTTCGTGCAGGCGGGCCAGTTGGTCTTCGACGGATGCCGTGGCCGGCAGATCGAGCAGCATCGGCTTCACCTTGGTGCGCAAGAAGTGGTCGGGGCAGCTGGTGCCCAGGTCGGCCAGCCTCGCGGACTCGGTGGACGCCAGGAAGTCGAGCACGACATCCGAGTCGGTGAAGTGGCCGACCTGGGCGCGGTCGGTGGAGACCAGGCCGCGGATGGTCGGCGCGAGCAGCGCGGCACGGGCACGGCGGTCGTCGGCCGACAGGGCGGTGTAACCGTCTTTGACGGTTCCGAACGGATCCTTGCGACCGTTGGCCGCGATGTAGTCCTCCGCGGTCTTGATGATCCACAGCGAGTTGGCCTCGGCCTCGTCGCTGGTGTCGCCCCACGCGGTGATGCCGTGGCCACCCAGGATGCAGCCGATCGCGGCCGGGTTCGCCGCCTTGATGGACGCGATGTCTTCTCCCAGTTGCCAGCCGGGCCGACGCCAGGGCACCCAGACCACCTTGTCGCCGAAGGCCTTCGCGGTCAGGGCCTCGCCATCCTTCGACGTCGCGAAGGCGATGCCAGAGTCCGGGTGCAGGTGGTCGACGTGTGCGGCGTCGACGAGCCCGTGCATGGCGGTGTCGATCGACGGCGCTGCACCGCCTTTGCCGTGCAGCGTGTAGTCGAACGCGGCGACCATCTCGTCTTCGCGGTCGACGCCGGGATAGACCTTGCTGAGCGCGCGCAGGCGGTCCAGCCGGAGAACTGCCAGGCCCGACTCGGTGAGCGTGCCGAGGTCGCCGCCGGAGCCCTTCACCCAGAGCAGCTCGACCGGCTCGCCGGTGACCGGGTCGGTCTCCGTGCCCTTCGCCGACGTGTTGCCGCCGGCGTAGTTCGTGACCCGGGGATCACTGCCGAGCCGGTTGCTCCGCGCGATCAGTTCTGCTGCGGTTGGGTTGGTCATGCTCAGGCTCCCCAGCTCGACTGCTGGCCGCCGACGCGATCGGCAGCAATCGCGGCCTGGTAGCCGGATGCCGCGTACGCGGCCATCGGGTCGCCGTCGAGTCCTCGGGTCTCGCGCCAGGCGGCAAGCGCCGGACGCACATCCGTGTAGAAGGCGTCCATCAGGATGCCGTTTGCACCGAGCACGTCGCCGGCGACCTGGGCGGCTTCGAGCGCCACCTCGTCGACGAGCAGCGCGCGAGCCGTCATCTCCTGCACGTTGAGCACCGAACGGATCTGCCCGGGGATCTTGTCCTCGACGTTGTGGCACTGGTCGAGCATGAAGGCGACGTCACCCGCGGTGCCGTAGCCGCCGCCGCGGATCACCTCGTGCAGAATGCGGAACAGCTGGAACGGGTCGGCCGCCCCCACGATGAGGTCGTCGTCGGCGTAGAAGCGCGAGTTGAAGTCGAACGAGCCGAGCTTGCCGAGGCGCAGCAGCTGCATCACGATGAACTCGATGTTGGTGCCGGGGGCGTGGTGGCCGGTGTCGAGGCAGACCATGGCGCGCTCGCCGAGGGCTGACACCTGGGCGTAGGAGGTACCCCAGTCCGGAACGTCGGTGTGATAGAACGCCGGCTCGAAGAACTTGTACTCGAGCACGAGCCGCTGTTCTGAACCGATGCGCGCGTAGATCTTTTGCAGCGAGTCGGCGAGCAGGTCCTGGCGGCGACGCAGATCCTGCTGGCCCGGGTAGTTGCTGCCGTCCGCAAGCCAGATCTTCAGGTCCCGCGACCCGATCTCGGTCATGATGTCGATGCACTCGAAGTGGTGGTCGATCCCCTTCTGGCGGATAACCGGGTCGGAGTGGGTGAGCGAACCGAACTTGTAATCGTCGTCCTGGAAGGTGTTCGAGTTCACCGTGCCGAGCTTCACGCCGTGGTCTTCGGCGAACGCGCCGAGAGCGACGTAGTCGTCGACCTTGTCCCACGGGATGTGCAGCGCCACCGACGGGGACAGCTTCGTGTACTTGTTCACCTGGGCGGCATCCGCGATCTTCTCCTGCGGCGTGCGTGGCGTGCCCGGCGTGCCGAACACCTTGAACCGGGTGCCCGAGTTACCGAATGCCCACGACGGCAGTTCGATTGCCTGCTCGGCGAGCAGCGGCTCGATGTCGCTGAATTGCGTCATTGGAATTCTCTTTCATGTTTCGAACGATTCGCCCCAATGTTGAAACGTTTCATTACGGATGGTAGCGGCATTACGCGGCGACGCATAATCACGGTCGTCCGAGTTGGTCATCGAGGTTGAAGACCTCGTCGAGGTACAGGAACGCCTGGTCTGCAGGCACGTCGAGGTCGACGAAATGCTCGGCCATCGCGGCCTGCCAGCGGGCGTTAACCTCACGTGACGCCATGCCGTCGAGGTTCGCCTGCAGGTCTTCGGTCTCGAAGTAGCCGATCACCAGGCCGTCGTCGCGCAGAAAGATCGAATAGTTGCGCCAACCCGTCTCGTGAAGCGCTTCGAGCATGTCTTTCCAGACCGCCGCATGAGCAGTCCGGTAGGCGTCGATGTGCCCAGGCTTCACCTGAAGCTGGAAGCAGACCCTTCTCATAGCCACCTGCCCAGCTCCTTCATGTCAACGTGCCGGTGCTCGATTCCGAGCAGCGAGGCCGCGGCGCGGATGTCGGCCGCACGGTGACCAACACAGAGGGCCCAGTGGTGGCCGAGCCCGGTCTGCGACCACGCGTCGACCCACTCACCGGGGTCTCCGCCGAAGTCGACCCGACTCGTGGTGTTGCCGATGGCGAGCAGCGGACCCGGCACGACGGTTCCCTCGCTGGTGATGAACACGAAGCTGCCGTCGCGATCCTGGCCGATGCCGAAGGTGGTTACCGGCCCCTGCTTCACATCGAACTCGACCGAGACACCGTAGCCACGCTTGCCGTGATAGATGCCGAGACCGCGCAGGAGCGGGTCGCGCTCGGAGATAGCCAGGTGTGCGGGTCCGTCATGGCCCATTTCGACGACATTGTCGTTGAAGTTGAGCGCCTGGATTTCGGTGAACGAACCGCCCGCCCCGATGGTGTGCGCCGCGAGCAGCGCGAGGCTGGTACGCAGCTCGTATTCGCCGACGAAGGGGATGCCGCGGGCGGTGAGCAGGGACGCACCGAGGATCATTCCGGCGCCAAGTCGCTCGTGAAGCTCGCCGCCGAGACCCCGGTGGTAGTACGCAGCGGAATCCAGGTCGAAGTCGTCGACGAGGCGGTCGAGCCCGACGGACACCTTGGCGCCCCAGGCGAAGTCTTCGTCTTTGACCGAGGGGTCGATGCTGAAAATCTGTTTCGCGAGCGCGACGCGCTCGGCGACCTGGGCATCTGTCACCTCGTCGACGCGCACGCGCAGGTCGTCGAACTCCAGCACCTCCACGTGGGAGCCGAACTGGGTGGAGAGGAGGGTCAGGTCTGTCGAGACGTCGAGCATGCCCGGGTAGAGGTGACCCATGAGCCCGTGGCGGGCGTTGCGCAGGGTCGCGCGAACCCCGGCGGCGTGCACCCACTGGTTGATGCGGGTCCAGGCGGACTCTTGCTTCAGGTGGCCCGACACGGAGCGGAACGGGATGCCCGCACGCTTGAACACGTTCGCCACTTCGGGCACCGGGCACTGGCCGCAGTATGCGAGCCATTTGCCGGTGTCGAAGTTGGCGTGATCCATCGCCTCGGTCGGCTGCAGGTCGATGACGAGCACGGGTGTCTTGGTGCGCTGGGCGATCGGCAGCACCATCGACGAGGTGAGGTAGGTGGTGAGGAAGATGACGATCAGGTCGCAGTCAGCGACGCGAAGTGTCTCCGCGGCGACGTTCGCCTCCTGGGCATCCGACACGAAGCCGGCGTCGATCACTTCGGCGTCGAGCTCGTTGAAGCGAGCAGTGACGTAGCGGCTCGACTCCTGCAGCTGCGGGAGGAGCTCGGGAAACTGTGGCCAGTATGCGGCCAGGCCGCCGGCGACGAGACCGATGCGAGTCTGGCGGCGGCGCTTCTGGGGAAGTAGGTCTGCGGCAGCGAGAAGGCTGGTCATCGAGGGGCTCCGGTTGAAAGTGAGGGGTTCGCCCCCCGAACCGGTGAAGGTCCGGGGGGCGAGGTGAAACTGGTTTAGAAGTTGTAGTTGTCGATGTTCGCGGCGTCGAACTCCGTCGGACCACCCACAATTACGGTGTTGTCAGCGCCGACCTTCAGCGTGCCGAGGGAGCCGGCCTTGAAGGTGTCGCCGGTCTTGCCGGTGATGGTGCCCGCAACGAGAGCCTTGGCCGCGTACACCGCTGCCTGGCCGATCTTTGCCGGGTCCCAGAGCGCGAACTCCTTGACGGTGCCGTCCTTCACGTACTGGCGCATCTGGTTCGGAAGACCCAGACCGGTCAGGATGACCTTGCCCTTGTACGAGGAGGTGGAGAGGTAGCGAGCCGTCGCCGCGATGCCGACCGTCGTGGGCGAGATGATGCCCTTGAGGTTCGGGTACGTGGACAGCAGACCCTGGGCGACCTGGAATGACGTGGTGTCATCGTCGTTGCCGTAGACCGTGGTCACGAGGTTCATCTTCGAGTACTTCGGGTCCGACTTGAGGTCGGCCTTCATGTCGGCAATCCAGGCGTTCTGGTTCGTCGCGTTGGCGGTCGCCGACAGGATGGCGAAATCACCCTCGTAGTTGATCTGCTCGCCGAGCTGCTTGAGCTCGACGGACGCGACGTCAGCGGTGTTCACCTGGTTGATGAAGAGGCTGCGGCACGACTTTGCGGTGTCGGAGTCGAACGTGATGATCTTCGCGCCGCCCGTCTTCGCCTGGTTGAGGGCGGAGCAGACCGCGTTCGGGTCGTTGGCGGCAATTGCGATGACGTTGATCTTCTTCTGGGTCAGGGTATTGATGTAGCTGACCTGTGACGAAGCACTCGCCGTGTTCGGTCCGACAACCGAGTAGGTAACTCCGCTGAGTGCCGCTGCAGCCTTCTTGCCGCCACCGAGTTCGACGTCGGTGTACGGGTTGTTCAGCTGCTTCGGAACGAAGGCGATGCTGAACTTCGATGAGCTTCCGCCTGACGAGCTGCCGCCGGTCGTTGCACAGCCGGCGAGCGCCATGATGGCGGCGGTTGCAACCGCTGCGCCGATGATGACGCGGCGGCGGGTAGCAGACCCACCCTCCTGAAATAACTTCATTGTTTTCCCTTTCTTGATGTTCGTCGCCGGGTGCTCGGCGCCGACTTCTTCACGCTGCGGTTGCGTCGTGAATAAGAGTGCGTGACCGTTTTCTCTCTGCGCTGCGCCTGATCCGCGCTGTCACGCTGGGGGCGATGACAGAGAGGACGAGGAGCGTGCCCGTCACGATGGTGAGCACGGTGTCGGGAAGGCCCGCCAGCTGCAGCGAGTAGTTGACAGTGCGGATGATCAGCACGCCCGCGACGACGCCGACGATGCCACCGGAGCCGCCGAAGATGGATACCCCGCCGAGAAGAACCGCGGCCACGACGCTGAGCTCGAGTCCCTGCACGCTGTCGCTCTGCGCGCTGGAGTACCGCAGCACCCAGAAGATGCCGGCGAACGCCGAGATGCCACCGCTGGCGACGTATAGCCAGAACTTGGAGCGATTAACACGGATGCCGACGAAGCTCGCCGCCTCCTTGCTAAAGCCGAGCGCGTAGAGGGCCCGGCCGAACGGTGTGAAGTGCAGGATGATTCCGAAGATCACGACGACGACGGCGACGATGATCATGAAGGTCGGGATGCCCGTCCCTCCGATGGTCGAGGTCGCCCAGGTGGTGAGGTCCACCGGGAAGTCGGCCACCGCGTTGTCGCCGATGACGACGAGCGCGAGACCGCGGAACAGGGCGAGCGTGCCGATGGTCACCGCGAGCGACGGGAGGCCGATCGTTGAGATCAGGATGCCGTTGAACGCTCCGCAGAGCAGGCCGACGACGATGCAGGCCACGAATACCCAGACGATGTTCCAGTGCGCATCGTGGAACAGCACGCCCATCACCGCCGCCGACAGTCCGGCGGTGCTCGCGACGGATAGGTCGATCTCCCCGGTGATGATGATGAGAGCCATGGGCATGGCCATCAGAAGGATCGGGATCGCGTCGATCAGCAGGAAGCTGACCGTTGCCGTGCCGGCGAAGTATGGAACGAAGATGCTCGCCAGGATGACGATGAGCACCAGCGCATAGACCGTATTGGCATTGCGGCCGAAGAACAGCCTGCTGACGTTGCTGCGAGCCTTCACGGGAAGGGTGGTCTCAGACATTGCGGGCCTCGCTCACTCTTAGCTTCCGAGCGGTTCGAATCGACAGGATGCGATCGAGCAGGATCGCCGCGATGATCAGCACGCCGACGATGGCCTGCTGCCAGAACTTGCTCACGTTCAGCGCGGCCAGCGCGCCGGTCATGGTGGTCAGCAGCACGGCGCCGATCGCCGCGCCGGTGACCGTTCCGCTGCCGCCGAAGATGGCGACGCCACCAACGACCACTGCGGCCACGATCTGCAGCTCGAACCCGGTGCCGGTGTCAGCCCCGACCGAGTTGAAGCGGGAGGCGTACAGCACACCGGCAAGTCCGGTGAGCGCACCGCAGGCGACGAAGGCGCCCACCACGCGAGCGTTCACTTTGATGCCGAACAGCCTCGCGGCATCCGTATCCGACCCGATCGCGTAGAGGTCGCGGCCCGAGCGGGCGGAGAACATGTAGATCGCGAAGATGATCACGATCACCAGGGCCCCGAGCGCGAACCACGGGATGCCGAAGAGTGTCTGCACCGACATGTTGCCGAACTCCGCCGGCTCGTTGCCGACGAAGTACTGGTTGCTGCCGGCCCAGGCGTTGTTGATGCCGCGGAAGATGTAGAGGGTACCGAGAGTGATCACCAGTGCCGGTACGCCCGCCAGCGTGACGATGAATCCGTTGATCGCTCCGAGGATCGCACCGAACACGATGCCGATCAGGAAGACGAAGGGCAGCGGGATGTGCGGGAACGTCGCGAAGACGGCACCCGTGCCGTAGGCGGTGAGGCCGAGGATCGAGCCGACCGACAGGTCGACGTTCTTGGTGATGATCACCAGGGCCTGGCCGACCGCCATGATGACGAAGATCGTCGAGTTGAGCAGGAGGTCTTTGATGCCCTGCGCGGAGAGGAACCGCGGGTTGACGACCTCGGTCACGATGATGAGCACGGCGAGCGCGGCGAAGACCGAGAATTCACGGGAGACGAAGATGCGCCCGATGGCGCGGCCCGCTCGCGGCTCGTATACGGCGGGTGGTGTTGCCTGGGTCATTTCACGCTCTCCGGGGTTGCGCTCGCTGCTTTGAGTACTGCCTCTGCCGTCGCCTCGGCGCGAGAGAGTCGCGCCGAAATGCGACCCTCGTGCATGACGAGGATGGTGTCGGCCATGCCGAGCACCTCCGGCAGCTCCGACGAGATCATCAGCACCGCGATTCCCTGGCCGGCCAGCTCGGAGATGAGCCGATGGACCTCCGACTTGGTGCCGACGTCAATGCCGCGGGTGGGCTCGTCGACGATGAGCAGCTTGGGGTTCGTCGCCAGCCACTTGGCGATGACGACCTTCTGCTGGTTGCCGCCCGAGAGGGTGGAGACCGAAAGGTCCTGCGATCCCGTCTTCACCTGCAGGCGGGTGGTCCAGTCTTCTGCGGCGGCGCGCTCTCGGCGCGAGTCGATCAGGCCGAAACGGGCCAGCTGCTTGCGAAGGGTGAGGGTGGCGTTGCGGGCAACGGAGAGCTCCATGACGAGCCCCTGCTTGCGTCGGTCTTCGGGTACGAAGCCCATACCGGCGTCGATCGCGGCCTGGGGAGAGTGGGCACGCAGGCGCTTCCCCGCCACCGTTACCGATCCGGCGTCGTAGCGGTCGATCCCGAAGACCGCGCGCGCCACCTCGGTGCGTCCGGCCCCGACGAGGCCTGCCAGCGCGACGATCTCTCCGCTGTGCACGTCGAAGCTGATGTCGGAGAACACGCCGGCTCGGCTCAGGTTCTTGACGCTGAGCACGGTGTCGCCGATCGTGGCGTCCTGCTTCGGGTAGAGCGTCGCAATGTCCCTGCCGACCATCTCGCGAACCAGGCCGTCGACTGTGATGTCTTTGGTGTCGTGCGTGGCGATGAAGGCGCCATCTCGCATCACCGTGACGCGGTCGCACAGGTCGAAGACCTCATCGAAGCGATGGGAGATGAACAGGATGCCGGCGCCCCGCGCCTTCAGGCTGCGCGCGACGGCGAACAGGCGCTCGACCTCAACGCCGCTGAGCGCCGCGGTGGGCTCGTCCATGACGAGCACCTTCGCGTCGAGTGAGATCGCCTTCGCAATCTCGATGATCTGCTGGTCGGCGATTGAGAGGCCGTCGGCGATCCGGTCGGGGTCGATTGGAACGCCCAGTGTGGTGAACAGTTCGCGCGCCTGTCGACGCATCTGCGGCCGATCGATGAGTCCGAGGCGCCCACGCGGCTGCCGCCCGATGAAGATGTTCTCGGCGACCGTGAGGTCGGGGAACAGTGTCGGCTCCTGATAGATCACCGAGATGCCGGCGGCCTTACTATCGGCCGGGCTGCGGAAAACGACCGGAGCGCCGTCGACCTCGAACCGGCCGGAGTCCGGCTGGTGCACTCCGGCGAGCACCTTGACCAGGGTCGATTTGCCCGCCCCGTTCTCGCCGACGAGAGCGTGGATCTCACCGGGAAGAATTTCGATCGTTCCGTCGCTGAGCGCGATGACGGCGCCGAAGGACTTGGTTGCTCCGTGGAGGGAAAGAAGAGGCGCTGGTTGCGCAGTGGGCGGCGTCATGGACGGCGGGGCCTCCTCGTTGAGGGAATTGAATCGTTTTAACAATCGGAGCGTTTTGCACTCTATGGTGATTGTCGTCGTCTCGTCAAGTCTGGAATGAAACGTTCCAGTAACGGCGTGCGTGCCGCCCGAATACTGGCATGATGCGTAACAGGCAACGAAGCTAACGAAACTCGAGGACGACGGATGTCGGTGAGCGTGAAAGATGTGGCGGCGCGAGCCGGCGTGTCCATCGGCACGGTCTCCAACGTCATGAACCGGCCAGACAAGGTTTCGGCCAGCACCGTGGAGCGCGTACAACGGGCCATCGACGAACTCGGATTCGTGCGGAATGACGCGGCCCGGCAGCTGCGCGCCGGGCGCAGCATGGCCATCGGGCTGGTCATCCTCGACGTCGGAAACCCCTTCTTCACCGACCTCGCCCGCGGGGCGGAAGACAAGGCCGCGGAGTCCGGCCTGTCGATCATCCTCGGCAACTCAGACGAGCGTGCCGCCCGCGAGACCACCTACCTGGAGCTGTTCGAGCAGCAGCGGGTGCACGGGGTGCTCATCTCCCCGTTCGGCGACATCACCGATCGGCTGCACCGGTTGCGCGACCGGGGAATCCCCGCGGTGCTCGTCGACCGCACCAGCGCCGACGTCTCGTTCAGCTCCGTCTCGGTCGACGACGTCGCCGGCGGTTCGCTGGCGGTCGAGCACCTCATCGACACGGGTCGCCACCGCATCGCGTTCGTCGGCGGCCCCCACGCGATCCGCCAGGTGGCCGACCGGCTCGAGGGTGCCCGCGCTACCGTCGCACGGCATCCCGGCGTCACTCTCGAAGTGATCGAGACGGCCGCGCTCAGCGTCATCGAGGGCCGTGCCGCCGGTGTGGCCATTCGCGAGCGGTCCGCCGCCGAGCGGCCGGATGCCGTGTTCGCGGCCAACGACCTGATCGCGATGGGAGTGCTGCAGGCCCTCAATATGCAGGGCGTGCTGCACGTGCCGCACGACATCGCCCTGATCGGCTACGACGACATCGACTTCGCCAGTGCCGCGGTCGTGCCGATGTCGTCCATCCGGCAGCCCAGCGCGATGATCGGCGGCACAGCGGTCGAGATCCTGCTGGAGGAGGCGGCCGACCCGACCCTCGCCCCCCGCCAGATCGTCTTCCAGCCCGAGTTGGTGATCCGCGAGAGCACTTCGTAGCCCCGGCTCGCCGCGCGGCGGCAATCGTTGGACGCACTGTGCTCCGCCGCAGCGTGCCGAACTACAAAGTGAGTCAACTGACCCAAGACCCGTCAAGCTGGCCCGCGCTCGCTCGGTTCATATGACCCAATTCGCTGGCACATCAGTCGCCAGGCGACAAAATGCGTCCACTGAGCGCATGGCCGGGGAGGGGCGACGGGAAGGTTAGGGCGCGGGCTCGGGGTGCGGCGGCCGACGCGCCGAGCGCACCGCACCTACCGATGCCGCGACGACGACCGCGATGGCGACACCGTCGAGCAGCTCGATCTTCTGGCGCAGGATGACGAAGCCGGCCAGCGTGGCGATCGCGGGCGACACGCTCATCAGTATCGAGAATGTCGCGGCGGCCAGGCGCCGCAGCGCGAACAGCTCGAAGGCGTACGGAATGGCAGACGAGAGCACCGCGACGGCGATGCCGATGCCGATGATGTCGGGCCTGAAGAGCGCGGGCCCCGCACTGAGAATGCCGAGCGGCAGGCTCAGCACGGCCCCGATCGACATCGCGATGGCGAGCCCGTCGAGCCCGTCGAAGCGCCCGCCGGTGCGCTGCGACATGAGGATGTAGCCCGCCCAGAGCGCGGCGGCACCGAATGCGTATGCCACCCCGACCGGGTCGAGCGTGCCGAGCCCGCCGCGACTGAGCAGCGCGACTCCACCGAAGGCGAGTATCGCCCAGATCCAGGCCGATGCGCGGCGACTGGTCACCACCGAGAGCACCAGCGGTCCGAGCACCTCGATGGTCACCGTCGCGCCGAGGTGCAGCCGTGAGAGGGCCTCGTAGAACAGGCCGTTCATGCCGGCGAGCGCGACGCCGAAGGCGGCGAGGGTGAGCCAGTCGTTGCCGCTGTGACCGCGGAACGATGGCCGGGCGATGAGCAGCAGCACGATCGCGGAGAAGAAAAGGCGCAGGGTGACGACACCGATCGCGCCGATCGTTGGGAAGAGCAGAACCGCGCAGGAAGCGCCGATCTCCTGGCAGGCGAGCCCGGCCACGACGATGCCGACGGCCCCGATGGGTGCGCGGCGGGGCTGCGCGGGGATCGTCACCATCCGACACTATGCCACCGCCCGGCCGGGCCCGGAGCCGACGAAACAACGCCGCAACACTCGCGGTCTAGGCTCTAGCCATGGAAGGCCTGTTCGACGGATACGGCGCCCAGGCAACCAAGGGCCGCAAGTCGGCCACGGCGCCGTGGGACGAGATGTTCTCCGCGCCATCCGCCGTTCGCACGGCCTACAAAGACATTCACGCGGCACTCGCGCAGATGACACAGGAAGAGCTGCGCGGTCGTACCGACGCCCTCGCCAGCTCGTACCTCGCCCAGGGTGTCACCTTCGACTTCGCCGGCGAGGAGCGTCCGTTCCCGCTGGATGCGGTGCCGCGCGTGATCGAACAGGCCGAGTGGGTGGATGTCGAGGCGGGCATCAAGCAGCGGGTGCTGGCCCTCGAGGCATTCCTCGCCGACATCTACGGCAAGCAGGATGCGGTCAAAGACGGCGTCATCCCCGCCGGACTCATCTCGTCATCCAGTCACTTCCACCGCGAGGCGGCCGGCATCGTGCCGGCCAACGGCGTGCGCATCCAGGTGTCCGGCATCGACCTGATCCGCGACGAGCAGGGCGGCTGGCGGGTGCTCGAAGACAACGTCCGCGTGCCGAGCGGCGTGAGCTACGTCATCTCCAACCGGCGGGTGATGGCGCAGACATTACCCGAGCTGTTCGTTTCGATGCGGGTGCGTCCGGTCGGTGACTATCCGCACAAGCTGCTGCAGGCGCTGCGTGCGAGTGCGCCAGACGGCGTCGAAGACCCGACCATCGTGGTGCTCACCCCGGGTGTCTACAACTCCGCATACTTCGAGCACACCCTTCTTGCCCGCCTGATGGGCGTCGAACTGGTGGAGGGCCGCGACCTGTTCTGCTCGGGCGGACGGGTGTGGATGCGCACCACCGCCGGGCCCACCCGCGTCGACGTCATCTACCGTCGGGTGGACGACGAGTTTCTCGACCCGCTGCAGTTTCGCGCGGACTCGATGCTCGGAAGCCCGGGCCTGCTGCTCGCCGCCCGCCTCGGCAACGTCACCATCGCCAACGCGGTCGGCAACGGTGTTGCCGACGACAAGCTGGTCTACACCTACATGCCCGACCTCATCGAGTACTACCTGGGCGAGAAGGCGATCATCAAGAACGTCGACACCTGGCGGCTCGAAGACCCGGCCTCGCTCGAGGAGGTGCTCGACCGGCTCGACGAACTCGTGGTGAAGCCCGTCGACGGCTCCGGCGGTAAAGGACTCGTCGTCGGACCGGCCGCGACCAAAGACGAGCTCGAGGCGCTGCGCAAGCGACTGCTCGCCGACCCGCGCGGCTGGATCGCGCAGCCGGTCGTGCAGCTCTCCACGATTCCCACGCTGGTCGAAGACGGCATGCGCCCGCGCCACGCGGACCTGCGCCCGTTCGCCGTCAACGACGGTACGGATGTCTGGGTGCTGCCCGGTGGGCTCACCCGGGTCGCGCTCCCCGCGGGCGAGCTCGTCGTCAACTCCAGCCAGGGCGGTGGATCGAAAGACACCTGGGTGGTCGGCGAAGACCGGCTCCAGGTGTCGCGTCACTCCATCCAGGGGCTGGTCGCCGATCAGGCCACGTCGACCCAGGCGATCCCGATCGTCGAGCACGGGGTGCACTCGGTCGACCCCGGGCCGCGTGATCGCACGCTGGGTCAGGGCCAGCAGGAGCAGCAGCAGCAAGCTCGACCCGCTGTTGCGGGAGGTGCCGCATGCTGAGCCGCATAGCGGAGTCACTGTTCTGGATCGGGCGGTACATCGAGCGCTCCGACGGCACCGCGCGCATCCTCGACGTTCACCTGCAGTTGCTGCTCGAAGACCCGTGGATCGAGGAAGACCTCGCCTGCCGTTCCCTGCTCAGCGTGATGGGCAGCGACGTTCCCGAAGACGTGGTGCTCACCCGCCAGAGCGTGCTCGACATCCTCGCCATCGACCGCAACGAGCCGGCCTCGATCGCGTACTCGCTCGGCGCCGCGCGCGAGAACGCACGCCGTGCACGCGAGATCGTCTCGACGGAGCTGTGGGAGTGCCTCAACACGACGAGGGCGCGGATGCCGCGCAAGATCACCAGCGAGAAGG
>JAODAT010000019.1 GCA_025463565.1 Microbacteriaceae bacterium | reverse complement strand
GTCGAGGCCGAGCTTCTTGCGCAGCGACGCCACATGCCCGGTGGCCTTCACGTTGTAGAGGGCCAGTACGACATCCTCGTTCTCGTCGAGAACAAACGTGGAGCGCAGCGTGCCGGTGACCGTCTTGCCGTACATCGACTTCTCGCCGTACGCGCCGTAGGCGTTGTGCACGGACAGATCCTCATCGCTGAGCAGCGGGAAGTTGAGCCCCTGCTCCTCCTGGAACTTCTTCAGCGGGCCGATCGGGTCTTTGGAGATTCCGAGCACCTGGTAGCCGGCCGATTTCAGCGAGTTGATGTTGTCGCGGAAGTCGCAGGCCTCCGTCGTGCAGCCGGGGGTGGATGCCGCGGGGTAGAAGTAGACGATGACCTTTTTGCCCTTGAAATCGTCCAGCGAGACGCTCTTGCCGTCCTGGTCGTCGAGGGTGAACGTGGGGGCCTTCTGGCCGATCTCGAGCTTCACGAGTGCTCCTTCTGTTGCCTTAATTCTAGGCACCGGCCCGATTTGCTGGGGCCCCACCCGAGCCTGCTAATGTTGACCCTTGGTTCCACGCACCTCTAGCTCAATTGGCAGAGCAACTGACTCTTAATCAGTGGGTTCCGGGTTCAAGTCCCGGGGGGTGCACCACGTGCTTGTCAAGAGGGTGTTTTGGTGCACCATTTCGTCACACCAAGGACTGATCGTCGCACCGATTCGCTCTTCGAACAGCGACAGAAACTGACCGTGAGTCCACGCCATCAGCTTCGATCTCAGAAGTTGCTATGAGCGGAGCTACGACGCGGTTACCCCGCAGATTCTTACAAGGACTCGGTGTTGGCCCCGAGAAACGCCACCACGTCGGCGATTTCCTCGGCGTGGATGCTGTGCGTGAGCCCCGGATAGACACGCTCGGTCAGCGTCGTGTGCCCCGGAAGGAAAGCCGCGGTCCGCTCGACCGCGGCCGCGGTGATCACCCGGTCATCCGTGCCGCGACCCCAGAATGCGGCCGGGCGCTCCGTCGCCAGTCGCTCGTCGGCCGGCTGCGGAGTTCCCAGCACGAACCCGCCCAGCACCACGGGTGCGAGAACTCGTTCGGGCCGGGTGCGCAGTAACTGGGTCGCCATGAGCCCACCCTGCGAGAATCCGATCGGGATGACTCTGGTCGTGGAATCGACCTGGCCGTCCAGCCAGGCCCAGACGGCATCCGTTGCCTGCTCGACCGGCTCTGGAGCAGGGTCGCCGGGGTTGAGGATGGTGAACCAGGCCGCGCCGCCGTTGCCGGCTTCGAGCGGAGCGCGCAGCGAAGCCCACGGCATGGTGAGGCCGAGCGCGGGAACGAGGCCGGCCAGGTCGTGCTCGTGGGAGCCGTACCCGTGCAGAAGCACAACGACGGCGGGAGCGTCGGCCGCATGTGACGACCAGTCCGGCGACAGGACACTGCGAGAAATGCTTGTCATCGTGAAACCCTAACCGCGCTGGCGCCTCCTGCCACGTACGACGAAGGCCAGACCACCGAGCAGCAGCAGGATGATCCCCGTCGCGACCCCGGGCTCGGCGTTCGCGCCCGTGAAGGCCAGTGCGCTGCGGACCGTGAGGGGGATGGTCGCGACAACCGACGAGGGCGACGCGCTCGGGGAGATCGTGATGGTGTGAGCGCCGGTTGCGGTGCCCGCCGGAATCGTCACCGTGAGCGAGAGCCTGCCGGACGGACCAGCGACAGCCTTGCCGAGGAAGACCGGAGACGAGTGCAGGTCTGCCTCGTACTCGGTGCCCGGTAGCAGGCCGTCGACCGTGATCGTGATCGGGTCACCCGGTGCCGCACTCGTCGAGGAGAGTGTGGTGGCGGGCGTCGGAAGCGCGACCGGGATGGTGCCCGCCCAGAGGGAATGCCCGAAGCGGTCGCCGTCATCCGTCCACAGCACCTGCCGCTGGCCGTTCACCGCGGTCGAGACCGGTGCGACGGCGAAGCCTTCCAGGTTGTAGTTCGGGAGGTTCGCCGGCTTCGCGAGGTACTGGTCGACCACGAAGTGTCCGTCGCTGCCGATCTTCAGAAGGGCGGTCGCGTTGCCGCAGGTGTTGTCGCAGTGCGCCCAGATCTCACCGAGGTCGGGGTCGAACTGGTCATCCATCACACCGAGCATGCCGCTCGAGATGTCGGCGACCCGCGTGTAGCTGTGGTCGCTGTTCAACGCATACGCGATGAGGTGCCCGGTCTTCTCGACCGCTCCGAAGAACAGGCCGGGTAGCGCCTTGCCCGTGTAGTTCGCCGGGTTGTACAGCGCGCCGGCATCCGTGCGGAAGCCCTGGCCCACCAGGAAGCTGTCCGGCACGTAGGTGACGCCCTCGAACCCCAGGTTCGAGTCGGCGGCGTCGGTTGGCGCGAAGCCGAGATCTGCCGTCAATACCCACTGGTCGGTGGCGGTGAGAGTCGTGGCCGCCGAGGTCGGATCGAACTTCAGGATCGAGTCGAGCGGCACGGTGTTGTTGTCGTTGTCACGCTCGGTCGTGATGTAGAGATCGCCGTCGGGACCGACCGTCATCCCCTCGCTGTCGGGCGCACCGGTTCCGCCGGGGAAGCGGATGTCCTTGCCGTTAGACCAGCCGTTGGCCGTGTCCTTCACCCAGGTTCCGCCGGAGTTCAGCAGCCGGTAGACGTGGCTCTTGTTCTTCACCGCGTACAGCACGTTCGCGTTTGCCGGGTCGAAGGCGAGACCGCTGAGGTCTTGGCCGGACTCCGTCGTGACCCAGGCGCACTGCGCGTCGATCGTGGTCGGCGTCGTGCTGCCGGGCCACGGTAGGGCGGCGGCCGGCACGGTTCCGGGTGCCGTGCCCGAATCCTCGGTCTGGCACGGCGCCTCGGGTGCTGCGCCGCTCGTGAGCGGGGTTACACCGCCGGCGCAGGCACCGTTGGACGCGCCGAAGCTCGCGGTCGGCACTTCGAGGAAGGTTTTCGAACCGTCCGGGCAGGCGGCCAGAGCCTTGTAGGTGTGGTCGATGTTGACGCCCTCGTCGACCCCGGCCTGTCCCGCGAGGTAGTCCAGCTCGTCGACGAGCGTGCCGTCCGGCGTGTAGATCTTCACGGCATCCCCGCCGCTACTGAGACCCGCGGTCGACTGGAACACGCCGTAACCGCCCGCCGGAATGCTCGTCGCGAGCACGCCATTCACGTACAGGGCGCCGGAGAACACCGCGGCGGAGGTTGCCGGCCCGCTGTCGACCTGCTTCCAGCCGGCGAGGCTCACGGTGTGGCTGCCCTTGTTGAAGAGCTCGATCGCGTCGGACATGGTCGACAGGGGTGCGAAGCCGATGGTGTCGTTGTCTGAGGTGATCTCGTTGATCACGATGTCGGCGAAGTTCGGGTCGGTCACTGGCGGAGGCGTCGTGCCGCCACCGGGGGTGGTGTGGATGCTGGACGCCGAGCGGATGCCGAAGCTCGAGGCTCCGGGCGAGCCGATCGCGCCCGTCACGCTGGTCCAGCTCGACTCGGAATCGCCCGCCGTGGAGATCGTCCAGCCCGTCGTTCCCGATTTCGCGCCGAGGTGCGCGGCGTCGACCCAGGCGGAGACGCCTTTGCCGGAGAAGAACCCCGAGACGTAGCTGACCGAGTCAGCCAGGGTGCTGGTGGAGTCAAAGAGCGAGAGCGTGGCAGGACCGCTGTTCAGGGTGGTCGACCCGTCGTTGACGACCTTGATCGACGAGCTGAGAGCCCATTCGGTGCGGAACTCTGCTGGCGTCAGATCGGTGATGATCGCGGACTCGCCCGGAGCGAGCGTTCCGAGACTCGACAGCGACACGGGGCCGGGAACCTTGGCTGTCGTCTTGTACGACCATCCGGTCATGTCTGCGGGCGTGCGCCCGACGTTCGTCACTTCGGCATACTCGCCGTCGCCGTTCGTTCCCGTTACCAGCCCGCCGTATGCGAACTCCGTGAACTTGACGCTGGCGGCGGCAGTCGACTGCGAGGAGAGGGTCGAGATGCCGGGCGAGCCGATCGAGTTCGTCGCGCTCGTCCAGCTGGCCTCGGAGTCTCCCGCCGTCGAGATCGTCCAGCCGGTCGTTCCGGACTGGTCGCCGACATGCGCCGCGTCGACCCAGGCCGACACGCCCTTGCCGGGGAAGAACCCCGATGCGTAAGTGACCGTGTCGGCCAGGGTGCTGGTTGGGTCGTAAAGAGACAGCGTGGCCGGACCGCTGTTCAGCGTGGTCGACCCGTCGTTCACGACCTTCACCGATGCGGTGAGAGCCCATTCGGTGCGGAACTCGGCCGGGGTGAGGTCGGTGATGATCGCAGACTCGCCGGGGGCGAGAGTGCCGAGACTCGAGAGTGACACGGGGCCGGGAACCTTGGCCGTCGTCTTGTACGACCATCCCGTCATGTCCACCGGCGTCGCACCGAGGTTCGTGATCTCGACGTATTCGCCGTCACCGCCGACAGTCGATCCCTTGACCTGGCCGCCGTAGGC
>JAODAT010000150.1 GCA_025463565.1 Microbacteriaceae bacterium | reverse complement strand
GCCTCCATCTCGTCGAAACTCTGCTCGATCTCCACTCGGCTCGCGCCCTTCCAGTCGTTCAGGTCAGATCCCGAGCTGAACGTCTCTCCGTGACTGGCGATCACGATCACCGAGACCGTTGGGTCTGCGGAAATCTGGCCGACCAGCAGGTCGAGAGCACGCCAGTCGGCCCGGCCCAGGGAATTGCGCCGCCTGCCGTCACCGATCTCGATGACTGCTGTCGTCTCCTGTTGCTCGTAAGTCACTCTCGCTCGCGGCTGTTCCGTCATGAGTGGTGAGCCATTCTGCCGCCGTGGTGATGCTCGTAGTGCTGCGCAAGCAGTTCCTTGCCGTAGTCGTTGCCGTTCGGCTCGCGCACAATGGTGTGAACGTGGAACCGGGCAGGTTCGACGTTCCCCAGGAACACTCCGGGGTGGTTGTCGTACTCGACCAGGAGAACCGGTGAGTGAACGCGGTAGTAGAACGGCGCCACCTCGTCGTGGCCGCCTCGCCAGATAAACCTGGTCTCGTCGAAGTGCCGGATGACCTGGTCGAGCTTTGCAGCGGCGTGGACTCGAGGCATCCGATCGAGGTATACGCGCACCAGGTCGACGAGCAGGTCCTTCTGGTCGCCCGTCAATCGCTGCACCTCGATTCCCTCCGGGGGAAGGATCAGGTTGTCGGCGCCGGCGCCTCCCACGTGACGACCGTTCCACGGTCCGGTGAGCTCGGGTGGGAGATCCTCGGGCGAGAGTGTCTTACTCAGCAGGAACTCGTGCTCCTGGTCGACGGTAAGCGCCCGACGGAAGTCGAGGCCGCGCTGCGTCTCGTCGTCGAGCACATGGACGCCCTTGTACTTTCCCAATACTCCCGTTGTCGGCTCGGCACCGATGAAGACCGGCGCGAACACCACCTGGTTCCCAACGAACACATAGTGCAGGTCGAGGTGATGCCCCATTAGCTGCCAGCCCCACGGGGCTCCGGAGTCAGGCTCGCCAAAAACCGTAAACCAATAGCTGAACTCGGTCAGGGTGTCGCGGTAGTCATCCACGAGCTCGCCGAGCGCGCCATTGAGTTTCATTGCATTTCGGACGGACACGTACCCCTCGACGCTCAGGCTCACCTCCATGACGCGGAGGATCAGCTGGCGAAGCCCGTCGTTCAGCCGCTCCAGCCGCAGGCCCTTCGGCGTCCAGGTCGGAACCGCATTGGTCCACAGTCTCCAGTCGGGAGAGTCCATCGGCAGTTGGGCAATCGTGCGCTGGTAGGGGGCCAGCGCGTTGAGGTAGGTCATCGTGGCGGCCACAGCATCGCGCGGTTGTTCGCCCGTGGGGGTCAGCGAGTAGAGACCCTTCTTTACCTCGCCGTGATCGGTGATCCCGACGAACGGGTCCCGATAGTGCCGTTCGCCGGCTGACAGCTCGAAGGCGGGCACTTCCGGCAGTAGGTCGGTGAACAGGATCGAGTCGAGGATGGGAAGCACGCCCTTCGCGGCGGGCATGGGAAATTGCTCATGGTTCAGTTCGCTCATCGTTCTTCCTTCTGCCGTTACTCGGTCGGCACTGCGAGGCCGCTGCCGTCCTCGGGTTGGAACTGGGTAATGATGTGTCGCTTCTGAATCAGCCAGCGACCGTCGCCGCGGACGAAGGTGTCCTCGACATCGGCCACGAGAACGGGGGACATCCGTGGCCGTGGGGCCTCGCCGTCTTCCGCGTACAGAAGGAGCGTCGAGATGGCGAAAGCCGATACGTCATCCCCTTCGAGCACGTGAAGGTTGGTGACGCAGTGTCGGGAGACTCGTGGGCCGCGAGCATGCCTGGTGGCGTAGAGCGCGTCGATCTCAGCGGTGCCGCGAGCCGTCGCGCGGGAAATGATGAGGGTTGCATCCCTGGCGAAGTGAGCGGAGACGCCCACGCCGTCGGTGTGATCGATTTTGTACCAGACCGCCGTGACGAGCCGCGTGAGCTCCTGTTGGAGGGAGGCCATGGTCACGGGCGCGACGAGCTCGGCGTGGTTTGCTTCCGTCATGGTGAGCGACCAGTCCCTAATCCCGTTTCGTGAGCTACTAGCTCCCGATCATTCTGGGATTCCAACGCAGTCATGTCAATACTTGAGTAATTGCGAAGCTAAGTGCAAGAAATGTAAATCCACCCCACTGGCCCTTTCTCCCCTTGTCATGTAACACTTGACATGTTTTGCTGTGTCTTACATGATCTGTGCGCGTAGGCGCGTACCGCTAACACTCAACGAGGAGATGACCATGGGCGAACTCGTCCCGAATCCGGAACTACCCAGCAGTTATCGCCGGGACGCGACCCATTCCGGCCTCGTCACCGAGTCTGACGTCTACGTAACGATGCGCGACGGGGTACGGCTCTGTGCCGATATCTACCGTCCGGAGACGGACGAGCCGCTGCCGGTCTTGCTGGCCTTCTCGATCTACAACAAGGAACTCGCCACACCCGAGGCGACCAGTCTTCCCGCACAGCCCGCCTGGTCGCCGCTGTGGATGGGGCCGACGGAGGCAGGCGACACCCGATTCATTACCTCTCGCGGATACGTGCACGTCATCAGCTCGCCCCGCGGAGTTGGCAAATCCGAGGGGGGCGGCTCTCGCGAGTTCGACTCGTACGACCTCATCGAGTGGATTGCCAAGCAACCGTGGTGCGACGGCAACGTTGGAATGATTGGCATCTCCGGCTTCGGTGCGGAGCAGATGCATGTTGCGCGGCAGGGACCGCCGGCGCTCAAGGCCATTTTCCCCTATGACCCCCGCGGCGCGTACGGCACTCTCGGCGGCTTCCGGGAAGAACACCCCGGTGGGGTGCTGAGCCTGTTCCGATACCTCGTCGGGCACTTCAGCGTCATGCATCAGGACAAGGGCGTTCCCAAAGAGCTCTCTCCGGCGCGCGAGGCACTGTGGCGAACGGCGATGGCGAACCCCGACTACAGGATGTACGGACACATCCTCAACGTGCTCAGTATGAAGGGCGAGCACATGCCGGGCATCTTCGAAATGCTCATCAACCCCTTCGAGGAGCCAGGAACCGTCGAGCGCAGCGAGGCGGAGATCGAGGGAATTTCGATCCCGGTCTACACCGGTGCCGGCTGGTATGGCTACACATACAAGACACACCTGCAGGGTGCCCAGAGCTACTGGCGTCACCTCGGAGACATCCCGAAGAAACTCCTCTTCCTGGGACACGCGCACCTCGAGCGCCCCTTCCACGGACTGCACCACGAGATTATTCGGTGGTACGACCACTGGCTGAAAGGCATCGACACCGGACTGTTCGACGAACCTGCTGTCCAGTACTGGGTGAGCGGCGCGAACGAGTGGCGTACGGGCGACGACTGGCCCCTGCCCGAAACGGAGTGGACCAAGCTCTACCTCACGAGCTGGGAGCGCCTGCGGAGCCAGGAGTTCACGTCGGAATCGGCCGACGACCTGATCCCTCCGGACTCCTTCGTCCAGATGCCCCTGACCCACACCCGAGAAATTGCCAAACTGCGCTTCATGACCGACCCGCTCTCTCATGACGTTCTCATCGCCGGTCCGTCCAGCCTCAAGTTGTGGGCCTCGATCGACCAGGCGGATACCAACTGGATGGTCGTCCTGAAAGATGTCGGTCCTGACCCGTCGGTGCGAACCGCGCGGGAGGGAGAGTTCGACCTGCCGAGCGACCTTCATGAACGCGAGCTGACCCGCGGCTGGCTGAAGGCATCGAACCGGGCGCTCGACACGGAGCGAAGCACCCCCTGGAAGCCCTTCCACAAGCTCACCCGAGATGCCGTCCAACCGGTGGTTCCCGGCGAGGTCGTCGAGTACGACATAGAACTCCTGGCAACGGCCAACCTGTTTCGGGCTGGTCACCGAATCTGCGTGGAGATCACCAGCATGGACCGGCCGACCGGTGTCGCCGGCGCCACCGATGTCGAGTACGTCCCGTACCACATCGGAAGTGCCACGACGACGTTGCACAATGTCTTCCACAACGCCGAATACCCGTCCCACCTGCTGCTCCCGGTCATTCCCCAATGACCCAACGATCTAATCCTCATTCCATACCCGCATCAACAAACAGGAGCAACGAACATGGCTGAGAACCTCGTCTCGTCGGCGGACCTCACCCCGGCCGCATCCACCCGCAAGATCAGGCGAGTCGTCACTGCGCTGGACAGCGCTGGGCAGTCGATTGTGGCCATCGACGACGTGAGCCCGCACGTGAGCTGCCAGGCGAACTCGGACCTCTTCGTCGTCACCCAGCTCTGGCGCACGACGAGCACCCCGGCTGACAACGACGGCCAGGCGGTCGACCTCCCGAAGGAAGAGCTGCCGGTCTCTCCGCCGACGAACGGATCGGTGTTCAGGACCGTCGAGTTCCCGCCCGACTCGGTCTGGCGCGCGCCTGGCGCCGAAGGCGAAGAGATGGCCAGGCGCCAGATCCACGCCACGCCTTCGCTCGACTACTGCATCGTGCTCAGCGGGGAGATTTATGCGGTGCTGGACGCGCAGGAAACAAAGCTGGTGGCAGGGGACGTCCTGATCCAGCGCGGCACCAACCACGCGTGGTCAAACCGGTCAAGCGAGTCGTGCGTCATCGCTTTCGTGCTCATCGACGGCAACGCTGTCGGATGACCTCGCCGAGGCCTTCCCCTCGTCCGTGAGTGGGTACCGGCGTACGTACTCATCGAGCGCCCTGAGCGCGCGTTGCGCCCAGGCGATCTCGAGTTCGGCCCGCTCGATGTCGCCACCGTATGCCAACTCGCGCAGCAGAATCGTGAATGCCTGCTGTGCGGGAGCCTTACCGGCAAGGCGCATCTGTACCCGCTCGTGCCTACCGTCAGCGATCGAGTCGAGGATCGGTCGCTCCACGTCGCGCCGTTTTATGTAGTGACGCACGTGGGCCTCGAGGTGCCGTCTGACGTTCTCAACTGAGGACAGGTCGGAGAAGATCAGCTGGACTCTCTCCGGATCCCGGTTCGGTGGATAGTTCGGGCTATCGGTCACAAACGAGACCAGGGAGTCAATCCCCGTCGGGGTGATCGAATACATACGCTTCTCGAGCTTTTCGCCAACTGTCGTCAGGGTCCCCTCGATCAGTCCCGCCTCCTCCAGCCGTTTCAGCTCCGGATAAATCTGGCTGTGTGAAGCAGACCAGAACCATCCCAACCCCAGACCGAACTGGAGCGCCAGGTCGTACCCGGACGAGGGACAGGACGAGAGCGACCCCAGGATCGCGTAGCGGAGAGACACATGTATAAAGTTACACGACAGGATGGCCCTTGGATATGCGCTCTCGCGCGCAATGTCCCGTCGTTATACTTCACTATCTACATGTCACTATTGTCAGATAGCTCAACCTCGGTTAGAGGCCGTCGTACTGGAGAATCGTGAGCCCGCCGCCGGAGAAGTCGGTGGCATACATCAGGCCGTCTTGTTCGACGTAGATGTCTGTGGTGTGAATCACGCGCGGTCTGCCAGGTCGGTAGTCCGTCCAGGCGGTCGGGGCCGGCGGCACGTAGTGGGCCACCTCGGTGGGCTGGAACTGGTTCGAGATGTCGAAGACGCGAACCCCCGCGTTCTGGTAAGTCGCGAAGATGAGGTCAGAACTCTGGAACGAGCCCGCACGATTCTCGTGAACGTTGTGCGGCCCGAAATGGCCGCCCTTCTTCGCGTAGTCGCGCTCTGACGGGGTGGGCATGGTCGATATCGTGACCGGGTTGGCGGGCACCGAGACGTCCACGACCCAGGTGTGCTTGAGTCCGTCCTCGCAATTGTCGGCGATGGCCTCATCAGGGACGATGCAGAGTCCACGATCGGGAAGCGGGAGTCCCGAATGGGTGCCGCCACCGAACGGGGGCGCCCAATTGCGGTGCGAGATAAGGGACGGAGCGCTGGGCTTACTCACGTCGAGCAGGACGAGTCCGCCGTCCCGCCACCCGCAGTATGCGATGTCATTGGCCACGACCGCATGATGAAGCGCCCATCGATTCGTCCAGGTCGGCGTTTCACCGCCATCCGTCCACATCCCCTCGAACCACCATCGACCGACCTCGACCGGATGCTGAAGGTCCTGCAGGTCGATCACGGCAAAGACGTGGTCGGTGAAACCCCATGGCATGACGGATGCGTATGCATAGCGACCGCCATCCCACCAGATCCTGTGAACACCCTTCCCATCGACCGGCATGAAGCCGATCTCCCGCGGCGAGGCGGGATTGGCGATGTCGAAGACGCGGATACCGGCAACGAACGGCCGATCGTCGGTGGAGTTGATCGACCCGCCGTAGTAGTCCTGCTCGTTCTGGTACTGCGAGTAGAAGTCGAACTCGTTCACCACGAGCATGACGTCGCCATGGGTCTGCAAATGGATCGACCAGGTGTTCGGCGGGGTTGGCAAGAAGTTGACGGTCTTGGGATCTCTGGGGTTGGAGACATCCACTACTGTCACGCCGCCGCTGAAGACGTGGCCGACGAAGGCATGCTTGTTGGCGACCATTACCTGGCACCCGTCGCCTCGCCCACCCTGGTCAGAGTGGCCAACGAACGAGATACCGACGGCGCTGTCCGGCGCAAGATTGCTGGTGATTCGATCCACCTTCGACTCCTTCGACGATCAGAGCGGGAGAGTCGTCGACGAGGCTCCCACGTAGCGGAGAGCTTCACGAACTGCGGTTGGTTCGCGAGCAGGGTCGACGCGCGCCAGCAGCGTGATTCCCACGGTCGCAAGATGGTGGGCGACCGCATTTGCCGCACCGTAGGCGTCACCCGCCACGCACGCCTCGTAGATGGTGTCGTGATCATCGAAGGAGAGCGTCATCGTGGAACTGCGCTGTCCGAGCCACATATAGCGGAACATCAGTGCCCGCGCATTCAGCTTCTGGAGGTCGGCGAGAAGAGCGGCGGGCGCGAGCGCCGTGTGTGCGGCATGAAACCTGATGTCTGCCCTGCGCCACGCGTCGTGGTCTCCCTCTTCCTCCGCACGGGTGAGGGTCTCCAGGATCGTCCGAATCTCGTCGAGCTCGATGGTCGACAGCCGAGGGATTGTCAGGCTGGTGCAGATCGCCGTGAGCAGGATCCTCTGGACGAAGACAGCCTCGAGTTCGTCGGAAGACCACGTTGCAACCCGTGGGCGCTGGTTGCTCGCAACGGTGACAAACCCCTCCTCCTGCAGGAGGCGGAGCGCTTCGCGAATAGGGGTTCTGCTGACTCCGTAGGTCGCCGAGAGTTTCTCGCTGGAAAGAGGAGCGCCCGGGGCAAGATCCCCGGCGATGATAGCCGATCGGATCTGGTCCCTGACTTCGATGACGGTGCGACCCTCACGGGTGCGCGGCGGGGTGGCTGCGGATAAGCCCTGTGCGTCTTCGCGATTCCCCGTAGCCATCTTTAACCTTCCAACTGTATCCAGTAGTGATTGCTGAGACTAGCCGATATGCCCGCTCGTAACAACAAATTAGATGAGCTCGGGAGCGATAGGTGTTGACAAGTGACAAAAGTGGATCCAGTATGAGCGACATGCAAACACGGTCCGCCGGGCCGACGGCGTTGTCGTTCCGGGATGTGAGTATGACTTTCGACGGAGTGGTCGCTCTCTCGGGAATCCAATTCGACGTCGCATCCTCGTCGATCCATGCCCTGCTCGGGGCCAATGGAGCGGGCAAATCCACGCTGATCAAGATCCTGGCCGGATTCTACAAAGCCGATTCAGGCGAGATCCTGGTCGCCGGTGAATCGCACCTGAAATCGTCAGCGGTCGCGTTCATCCATCAGGATCTCGCCCTCGTTCCCGACCTGACGGTCGCCGAGAACATCGCCCTCCTGAACGGCTACCCACGCCGTCGAGGAGCGATCTCGTGGAAGAAAGTTCGTACCCAGGCGAAAGAGATCATGTCGGCTGTAGCCGAAGAGATCGACGTCGATGCCAAAGTGAGCGAACTTTCTCGCGCAGACCAGTCGCTGGTTGCGATCGCACGGGCTGTCTCGCTCAATGCGCGAACAATCGTGCTCGATGAGCCGACGGCCAGCCTGCCCGACGCTGACGTCGATCGCCTGTTCGAGATCCTCCTCAAACTCAAGTCCGGTGGCGTCAGCATTCTCTATGTCTCGCATCGACTTGATGAAATCCGACGCATCTCCGATCATGTGACGGTACTTCGTGACGGGCGGGTGATCGTCGACGATGACATCGATTCCGTCACCGATCAGGACATCGTCTCGGCGATCGTCGGCGGCGCCGTCGTCAATCCGGTCAGGCTTCGCTCATTAAAGGGGTCGCCCGTTGTCTTGGGCGTTCGAGGAGCGCAGGTCACCGAAGACTCAGGTCCGCTCGAATTCGACATCCACCGGGGAGAGATTCTCGGGCTGGCCGGGCTACGGGGCGCTGGCCACGAACTGGTCGGTCGCGCGGTCGCGGGCGTCGAACCCATTGCGCGCGCTGAATTCCTGATGTCAGGACACCCGGTGCAGTTGTCTACGGTCCGTCAGGCAATCGCACACGGGGTGGGATTCGCGACCAGTCGGCGCGAGCAGGAGGCATTGGCGATGACGCTGAGCGCACGCGAGAACATCTTTCTCAATCCCGGCGCAGCAAAGCCTCGATACCGCCCGAGACTTCTCGCGAGAGCGGAGCGCAACAACGCAGCGCAGATCGTGGGCGACGTGAAGCTCCGTCCTGCCGACCCCGAGGCGATCGTCGCGACATTTTCGGGCGGAAACCAGCAAAAGGTCGTGCTCGGACGATGGCTGAGTGTCGAACTCGCGCTGCTGGTTCTCGAAGAGCCGACCATGGGAATCGACGTGGGCGCCCGGGCTGAGATCTACACGCTGATTCACGGCCTGGCCGACGAAGGGCTGGCAGCCCTCCTCGTTTCCAGCGATTTCGAGGAACTGGTCACCGTGTGCGACCGCGTCCTCGTATTCGACAGGGGCGTGATCCACGCGGAGCTATCCGGAACAGACCTGACCCTGGACAACATCACGCAGCTCGCGAGTGGAGCAGCAGAGAAGGTAGAGGCCCCATGACAACGACGGCTCCGCGACGGAAGAGGGGAAGCATCCTCTCGAGCTTCCTCCTGCCGATACTCGCACTTCTGTTGATCATCGTGTTCTCCATCGCCCTGCCGCGAACCTTCCCGACGGCAGCCACCGCGCAGTCGATCCTGAACAGCACGGCGGTCATCGCCATCCTGGCGCTTGCCGAGATGCTCGTCGTGATCATCGGTGAGTTCGACCTTTCGGTCGGCTACATGGTCGGGCTGCAGACCATCCTCACGATTGGATTCATCACGACCGGCCATATGCCCTGGCCTCTTGCCGTGCTGCTGGTGCTCGTGATCGGTGCCGTCATCGGACTCGTCAACGGCGCTCTCGTGTACTTCCTGAAGATCGACTCGTTTATCGCCACCCTCGGGACGGGCACCCTGGCCTACGCCGTCGCCAACTGGTATACCCAGGGCGCTCAACTCTTCGGCACGCTGCCGCAGGGGTTCATCAACATCTATGGCACGCGACTGCTCGGCATTCCGATCGCGGCCTTCTACGTGGTTATCCTCGCGGCGATCCTCTGGTTCGTCCTCGGCTATACGGCGACCGGACGCTATCTCTATGCGCTGGGGTCCAACCGCCGGGCTTCCGAACTAACTGGGATCTCATCCAGGCGCGTCATTCTTGGGGTGTTCGTCGCGGCAGGGGTCATCGTCGCCATCGCAGGGGTTGTGCTGGCTTCATCGCTTCGGATCGGCTCGGTAAGCACGGGGCCCGACTACCTCCTGCCGGTTTTCGTCGGGGCAATCCTTGGCTCTACGACCATCAAGCCAGGGCGACCCAACGCGTGGGGAACCGTCGTTGCCGTCGTCCTACTCGGTATCGGAATAGCCGGGCTCGAACAGATTGGGGCCTCGTTCTTCGTGGAGCCGCTTTTCAACGGCGCCACGCTCATCGTCGGCGTGGGCGTTGCCGGCTACGCGAGCAGGCGGACCCGGCGCGTGCGACGCCAATTGGTCGAGACCGACGCGACCACCTCACCCGGCCCATCGATTTCATCCCCCGAAAAGAAATAACCAACACATCTACAAGGAGGTAGTACATGTTCCACAGCCATGCATCGCCAGAATCACCCCGGCGAAAGAGAACGTTCCGAGGAACCATCGCTGCTAGCGGTTTGGTCCTCACTGCAGTTCTCGCGCTCTCCGCTTGTACGACTACCACGGCCGACTCCGGTGGTGCTTCCGGTTCCGCCGCTCCCGCTGCCGCATCGACGTGCAGCACCAAGGCAACATCCTCGTCAGACCCGGCCGTTGCAGCGGCGCTGAAGATCGTTCAGAAGGCCTCACTGCCTGTCACGAAGTGGGACGGGCCGACCTCTGGTCCCAAGGCACAATCCGGCGTGAGTGTGGTCTACATCGCATCGAACGCGAGCAACACTGGAGACACCGCGCCATACGGCGGCCTCAAGCAGGCGGCTGCCAAGCTCGGCTGGAAGCTCTCGTTCATCGACGGCAAGGGCTCGGGCAGCGCAAATCTCAACGCGCTGAGCCAGGCGATCGCGCTCAAGCCGTCGGCAATCGTGGTCAGCAGTTTCGATGCCAACTCGTCGGAGCCGTTGTTCGCGCAGGCAAAGGCGGCCGGGATTCCCGTGATCGGAAATCACACCGGAAACGATGCTGGCTACCAGTCGGACTACCCAGACCTGTTCACCAACATCACCAGTGACCCGGTCACCATCGCCAAGGTGGCAGCAGACTGCGCAATCGTGGCGAGCGCGGGCAGAGCAGGAGTGACGATCGCCGGATGCGGTGCTGAGTTCTCCATCTGCCAGGTGAAGCAGGATGCGATGAAGAAGGAGATGGAGACGTGCAAGGGCTGCTCAGTCCTCGCAAACGAGACCTTCCCTTTCGAGAGCATCAGCCAGCAGGAGCCTGGACTTGCCACGGCCGACTACCAGAAGTACGGCAGCAAGCTCACCTACATGCTTTCGATCAACGACCTGTACTGGGACTCCGCGATACCGGCCCTTCAAGCGGCAGGAGCGAGCCCGTCCGGGCCGCCGCTGATGATCGCGGCTGGCGACGGAAGCCCCGCTGCTTTCTCGCGCATCAAAAAGGGCCAGTTCCAGATCGCAACGGTGGCTGAGCCGCTTCAGGAGCACGGATGGCAGATGGCCGACGAGGTGAACAGGGCGATCAATCACGAGTCGCCTTCCACCTTTGTGACCTACCCGCGTCTGGTGACCAAGGAGAACGTCAACCTCGAGGGCGGAAACAAGGGCACATTCGATCCCGCCAACAACTATCGCAAGGAGTACGAGAAGATCTGGGGTGTTGGGTGATCCTCCCCGTCCACCCGGTCTCCCGCGCAGCTTCGGCTGCGCGGGAGACCGCCTCAACTGTCAACCCCCTGGGGCGGCCACCCCACGCGCCACGCGTTCTCGTCTACGAGAAGTTGAGGCAGGGAACCTTCATCGCCGATGAGCTGGCCGCGCACGGTTTCGACGTCGAGATGCCCTATGGGCCTGACTCGACCCTTTTGCGGCACGCCCGATTCAGTGAGGACGATCTCATCGGGCTCGCCCAGGGCTTCGACGCGGTGCTCGGCATCAGCTCGGCACGATTTACCCGGCGAGTATTCGAAGCGCTACCGCAGCTCACCAGCGTCTCCAAGATCGGCATCGGCCATGATGTGATCGATCTGGAAGCAGCCAACGAGCTGGGTGTGGCTGTCACCAACACACCCTCTCTCGTCGAGATCGACTGTGTTGCGGAACATGCGATCACACTGCTGCTCGCGTCCGTGAAGCGGCTTGATTTCTACACCACCTCGCGCATGCAAGGAGGCGGCTGGCTCGATTCGACGGTTCCCGCGCAGGCGCTGAGGGGACGTGTTCTCGGACTCATCGGTTTCGGCCGAATCGCCCGTGCGGTTGCACGACGGCTCGCCGGCTGGGGCGTGGAGATCATTGCATTCGATATCACCGGAGTGCCGGGAGACGTGCACGAAGGCGTTCGCATGGTGACATTCGACCAACTTGTCACACAATCCGACTTCGTTTCACTCCACAGCTCCACCCAGGCGGGCGGTAAGCCGATCCTCGATGCACCGACGATCGCCCGACTCAAGCCGGGCGTGATCATCGTGAACACGGCGAGGGGCATGCTCATCGAGCAGGCAGCACTCAACGACGCCCTGATCAGCGGACACGTTGCTGTAGCGGCAGTAGATGTGCTCGACCCGGAGCCACCGGTCTTGGGGGAGCCTCTCCTTGAGCGTACAAACCTCCTGGCAACACCTCATTCGGCCTCGACGGTCGCCGAGGCCGAGCACGACATGGAGTTGCTTGCGGTGACGAACCTGGTCGAGCTCTTCCGCGGAATTATTCCTGAAGCATTGTTGACCGCTGGTACCGGACGCCTCGACTTGGCCAGAGATGTACCCGCCGACTGACCCGCGGCGAGCGCTCACGGCGAATGCAGCGCAAGCGACATCGGCGGCGCGCGAACCACAGTTCTTCGAGTTCGCGGGCGAGCCTCCTTCCCAATCGACCGAGCGAGGTTCAATGACCTGGCTGGTGCGATCGCAGAACCTGGTGATCGCGTACACCGCGGCCGCTTCGCTGGACAGCTTCGACTGCTCGAGCGAGGTGGACGAGATGGCCATCCTGGTTCCGCGGGGTTCAGCGGTACTCAGTTCGCGCGCCCTCGAGAACTCCGTCGATACGACCTCGGAACTGCCTGCAGGCTCGTTCACCGTTGTCCCAGCGGGTACGGCCACCGTGACGATGGCCCGGGCGGGCATCCTCGTAAGGATCTTCTCGGTGAGAAGCACTGAGTTGAGTGCGGCCTGCCTCAACGCAGCGGCGTACGCCGATCACGATCCCAATATTCCGCCGTTTCAGGCGTGGAGCGCGACCTGCCTCAACTCCGCACCGACAGTCTTCGACAGTGCTGCGGTGAAGACAGACCCCGGCCGGTTCGGGCGGATCTATCGTTCGGACGCGACGATGGTCAACATCTTCTACCCGCAGGTTGGGCCACGAGACCCGTCGGCCATGTCACCCCACTGGCACGACGATTTCGACCAGGTCTCCCTGCAGCTCGAGGGTGACTACATTCATCACGTTCGGACGACATGGGGAGCCGATCTGAACGACTGGCGCGCCGATGTGCACCGCCGATGTGTCGGTCCGGCGCTCGCAATCTTCCCGCCGCCTCTCGTGCACACCAGCCAGGCGATGAGCGCCGGGACCAACCAGTTGATCGACATCTTCGGCCCGCCGCGCAGGGATTTCGCCGAGCAGCCAGGCTGGCTCCTGAACGCCGAGGGAGTGCCGAATGACTGATCGGTTTCTTGACCGGGGAACCGTCAAGGTCGGATTGTGGGTCAAGCTGCCGCTGGTCGAATCGATCGAGTTGGCGTCGATCGCGCGGTATGACTTCGTCGTGATCGATCTCGAACACTCCACGATTTCGACAGAAACTGCCGCGCTGCAGATCGCCATGGCACGAGCCCTCGGCGTACTTTCGCTCGTGCGATTGCCGCTCAGCGCCCGCTCGGATGTGGGTCGACTTCTCGACGCGGGAGCGGGAGGGATCGTCTTTCCGCACGTCGAGACCGCAGCGGACGCAGCGGAAGCAGTGAGACTGTCCCGCTTTCCACCGCTGGGCGAGCGAGGCGCTGGCCCCACCAGTCGAGCGGGCCTCTGGGGCGTCGGCGATCTCGAGGACTATTTGTCGTCCGATGGCCGCCCGCCCTTTCTGATCGTCCAGATCGAAACGTCAGAGGCGGTGGCGAACGTCGAATCCATCGGAGCAACGCCGGGTGTCGACGCCCTCCTGGTCGGTCAGCTCGACCTGGCCGTCTCGCTCGGCGAATCGAATTCACCAGAATTGCTGGAGAGGCTTCTCGCCGAGTTCGAGGCATCGTCGAGCTCGGGGATCGCCCTGGGGACGGCGGTCGGCACCTCAGCGGCCGTCGACCCCCAGCTCTCCTCACGCGGCTATCGCTTCGTTGTCGTATCCAACGACGCTTCGTTGCTAGCCTCGGCCGCCGTTACCTCGGTGACGGCAGCGCGGGCGCGTCTTAGCGAACGGCAGGGATCCGAGGCCGACTGAAGGGTGCGACTGGGCTGAGACGACAGCCGAGCAGGATCCCGTCTGATCTCGGAGACGGTCAGAACTCCGCCCATTGCGGGTCCACTGTGCCACGGTGGTGTCATGTCTATTGGCGAGCGAGTACGCGATGGGTGGCTGTTCGTTATAAAGCGCAGCCTCAATCGGTTCACCCTCTACCAGGCGAAGAGAGGCCGACTCGATTTCGCCGTGGTGCGAACGGTTGGCCGCAAGAGCGGCAAGACCTTCGAAACCACCATCATCGTCCAGCAGGTTGACGACGGATTCGTGATCGAGCTCACCTACGGACCGCAGGTGAACTGGTACCAGAACCTCGTTGCCGCAGATGGCGGCGAAATCATTCGGGGAGAGTCGACCTGGCGCGTGCGGGGACCGGCGGAGATCAGCACTGCCGAGGGGATGGCAGCGTTCACGCCTTCACGTCGATTCGTGCTGAAGCTGCTGCGTCGCACCCACTTCAGGAAGCTGCCGCTGGCCTAGGTCAGGTCGTCGTGGTCGCCGCGCACCCATTCTGCATAGCGGACGGCCGAGCGACGCACGGCGGCGCGAGCATCGTGGTCGATCACGCCGCCGAGGTTGCCGTAAGCGCGGTCGAAGGGTCGCGCGGTGATTGCCGTCGCGACCCGCTCGACCACAGCCGCCGACATCGGAAGGTACTGGGGGAAGCTGCGCATGAAGGTGCACCAATGACCGTCCGGCCCCGGGAAGAAGGTGTCGCCGGACAGCACGACGCCGCGCCCGTCTGCGCCGTCGGACCAGTGGGCGATGAGGCTGCCCGGGAAGTGCCCGCCTATGGTTCGAATGGTGAGACCCTGCACGAGCTCGAGATCGGCGCTGATGGTCGAAATCGCGGCATCCGGTCGTTGTACCCATCTCGCGTCCGACGCCGCGACGAGCACTGGCGCGCCCCCCAACGCGCGCGACCACTCCACCTGCACTCCATACATATGCGGATGACTCGCGACGATGGCGACGACCTCACCCAGTTCACGGATGCGGCGAGCGGCAGCCTCGTCGACGAACCCGGGCGGATCCCAGAGCAGGTTGCCGCTGGTCGACCTGACCAGGTAGCAGCGCTGGCCGATCGCGACCTGGGGCACCGCGGTCACCTCGAAGAGGTTCGGCTCCAGCTCCTCCAGCTCGATGTGCGTGCCCTCCGCCACCAGCTCAGCGAGGGTGGTCCAGGCCTGGCCGGTCTTCGGAACGTACTGGCGTTCGTCTGTGCAGATGACACAGGAAACCGGCGGCTCGGCGGTATCCGCGTGTTCGACCCCGCAGGCTCGGCAGATCCACACGGTCATGAAGTCAACGTTAGCGGTGGATACCATTGCCGCATGAGCGACCGCGGCGAGATCGAATGCTGGCTGACCGACATGGACGGCGTGCTCGTCCATGAGAACCAGCCCCTGCCCGGGGCATCCGAGCTGCTCCAGCAATGGCGCGACCAGGGCAAGCCCTACCTCGTGCTGACCAACAACTCCATCTTCACGCCGCGGGACCTGAGTGCGCGACTGCGGGCATCCGGTCTCGAGGTTCCCGAGGAAGCCATCTGGACCTCGGCGCTCGCCACCGCCGACTTTCTCGCTTCGCAGATGCCCGGCGGCTCGGCCTTCGTGATCGGCGAGGCCGGCATCACCACCGCCCTGCACGAGGCGGGCTTCATCATGACTGACACCGATCCCGACTATGTCGTCGTCGGCGAGACCCGCAACTACTCGTTCGAAGCCATCACCAAGGCCATCCGGCTGATCGGCGGCGGCGCCCGGTTCATCGTCACGAATCCGGATGCAACGGGGCCGAGCGCGGAAGGACCGATGCCGGCCACCGGCGCCGTCGCCGCCCTCATCACCAAGGCGACCGGCAAGGAACCGTACGTTGTCGGCAAGCCGAACCCGATGATGTTCCGGTCGGCGATGAACAAGATCGGTGCGCACTCCGAGAACACCGGCATGATCGGTGACCGGATGGACACCGACATCGTCGCAGGGATCGAGGCCGGTCTCCACACCATCCTGGTGCTCACCGGAATCAGCGACCAGGCAGAGATCGAGCGCTACCCGTTCCGACCCGACGAAGTGCTCTCCGGCGTGATCGACCTCCTCGAGGCCGGCCCGCTCGAGAGTGACGTCGAGTAGTAGCGCGCACGGTCACTCATCCGGTCTGCGAAGCACAGCTGAGCAGAGATCTGGCAAATTCCTCGATGAAGCGAGCGCCTTCGTTAATCATGCAACAACTGTCATATCGGACCCGCCGGCCGATAGCAGTTTCGAGCACATCAACTCTGGTCGTTTGACGATTTTAAACCCGCGCTGCGCGGGCGCGGAAGGGATTTCGGCTCGATTCGCCACTGTGGGCCCCGGGTATTCATGTTCATAGTGACATCTAAGTATTGACAGTTTTGGTGCGCCGCGGATAGTGTCCTTTCAACTCGTCACGTTGGAGTGTCGAGCCCAATGAATGGATTGAAGCCATGAGCAATGACGCCATGAGCACGTCGACGTTGACTCGGCCTGCATGGATCGTGTCCATTGTTCCGGCAATCAATGAGTCGCGGCGCGCTGAGATTCTCACGGAGCGTCGCTGCGAGGTGCCAGCGACATGACAGAACAGACCTCGGCCATCCCGGCTGGAAGCGCGGCCCGCCTTCTGGTCCGAGGAGTTTCGAAGACGTTCGGACAAAACACGGTGTTGACGAGTCTCGACCTCGACATCGCTCCCGGAGAAGTGCATGCACTGGTGGGTCACAACGGCTCAGGCAAATCCACATTCGTGAAAATTCTTTCGGGTTACTACCAGCCAGATCCAGGAGCGCTCGGCTGGACGAACGGCGAGGCGTTTACGCTCGGTGACGCCCGCTCAGCCGCCGCGGCCGGCCTGCGCTTCGTGCACCAAGACCTCGGCCTGGTCGAGACCCTCGACTCGGTCGACAACCTCTTTCTCGACACCCCGTTTCCACTGGCGCAGGGTCGACGAATCGACTGGGCAGCCGCACGCACGATCACCCGCGATCTGCTCGACTCGTTGGGCTTCGACTTCGATATCACGCTTCCCGTGCAATCTCTGAGTCCCACCCAGCGCACTGCACTCGCGATCGCACGGGCCATCCGCCCCGGCGCGGTGCCGACAAGGGTCGTCGTGCTCGATGAGCCCACGGCGGCGCTTCCCGCCCGCGATACCGAGACCCTGTTCGGAGTCATCCGCGCCTTACAGGGACAGGGCCTCGGAGTGCTTTTCATCTCCCACCATCTCGAGGAGGTCTTCGGCCTGGGCGGAAGGGTGAGCGTGTTGCGCGACGGTCGATTGGTAGGCACGTACCCAGTGGCCGAGCTCGATGAAACCTCCCTGATCCAGCTCATGGTGGGCGACCTGGCCGCCTCGGAGCAGCAGAGCGCCGATCGGCCCGAACCCAGGATTGGTAAGCCGGTGCTCGCCGTCACCGGCCTCGCGACCGCGCTGATCGGTGGAATCGACTTCGAAGTACGAGTGGGTGAGGTGCTCGGCGTTGCCGGCGTGGACGGCTCAGGGCGCGAAGAACTTGCGATGGCGCTCCACGGCGGCATCGCGCGCTCAGGA
>JAODAT010000137.1 GCA_025463565.1 Microbacteriaceae bacterium | reverse complement strand
CGCGCCGACTCGGCCAGGTATGGCACCAACCGCTCGCGCAGGTGGGCGAGCCGGCGGAAGGCTGGCAATACCCGGTCGTCGCCGCTGCGCGCGGCGATGTTCCACGGAGTTCGCTGGCCGGACGGTGTGCGGTGATGGTTGAACTCCGCGTGGTACTGCATGATCGGCACGAAGGTCGCCGCGGCGGCCGAGCGAAGGTAGAGCTCGGCCGACGGCACCTCCCCGGAGAATCCTCCGAAATCCCAGCCCCAGTACACGATTCCGGATGCCGCAGCGGACAGCCCGGCGAACAGCGACCAGCGGAATGCGTCCCAGGTCGAGTTCTCGTCGCCGGCCCAGAATGCCCCGTGCGCCTGGCTGCCGGTAAAACCGGACCGCGAAAAGGTAACAGGGGCTTTGCCTGCAGACTCCAGCAGGTCGCCGTAGGCCTTGGCGTACCCCACCGGGAAGAGGGCGTTTCCTTCGTCACCGTGCTTGCCGTCCAGGTAGCGCAGGTCGCGACCCCAGGCGTGCTCACCGCCGTCGGTCTTGAATCCGTCGATGCCCAGCTCGTCGACCAGGTAGCGGCGCTTCTCGGTCCACCAGCGCGCGGCGCGTTCCTCGGTCAGGTCGGGCATCAGCCCGAGCGGGAACCACCAGCCGCGGTTGCGGTACGGCCGAAGCGACCCGTCGGGCGCAACCTCGGTGACCAGCACGTTTTCGCGCATCGCGGCATCCGCGTCCGCTTTCAGCTGCCCTTTCGGTGCAGGGCGCATCTTGAGCAGCGGAATCTGCCAGAGGTGCAGCCGGATGTCACGGGCGTGAAGCTCATCGACCATTCCCTTCGGGTCCGGCCATGCCCCATCGGCCGGGAACGTGAAGTCGGCCAGTCGATGCGGTGCGCCGTCGTCCGTCACCCGGTACTGCGCATCACGGAAGGCCGTGAACGTGCTCTCGTCGCTCCACGCCTCGATCACGACCGACCCGACCGGGATGTCGTGCTCGCGATGCAGGTCGACCTGCTCCATGACCGCGGCCTGGGTGTTCCACTCGTTGGCGCTCGCCCACAAGCGGAACACCCACGCCGGCAATTCCCTGGGCCGCCCCACCTCACCGAGGAACGCCCGCAGGACATCCGTGGGTGATCCGTCGTATGTGCCAACCTCGAGAACCGGCGATGGTCCGCTGGGCGCGTCGACCTCCGCTTCGACCCAGATGCGATCGCTCGTGCCCTCGCCGACGTCGAACCAGACCCGGCGCGACGTGCGGACGTGGAAACCCCACCCCTCGCCTCCGATCACGTGCGCGAACGGCATCGGCAGGTAGGTCTTGCGCTCGGCGCCCTGGCTCTTGTACTGCTCGAACACCACGGAGTCGAGGCTCGTGCCCCGGTGATCAAGCGCGTCGTAGCGCTCACCGAACCCGGTCACGTGCTCTCCCGGCGCGAGCGGCAGCGCGAAGCGCACCCGGCGCACCCGCTCGCCGTCGTCCAGGATGCTGGTCGAACCGGGGATGATGCGGAGGCCGCTCACAACACCTTCGGCAGGCATCCACCGTGCAACCCGAAACTCGAACCAGCGGGTCGATTGCTGACGCTCGCCCTCGGAATGAAACCTGTAGCGATACCGCTGGCCGGCCGTAAGACCGTCGACGCTGACCTTCCAGCCGCCCGACGCCCTGGCCAGGCGAGCCTGCGCCGAGGCGAGATGGCCACCGTCTGCCACCTCGCCCCGGGAGGTGCGTACCGATCGCTCGAGCGGAAGCATCCGGGTATCGGCGCCGTCCTCGATCAGCTCACAGGTCACCGCGGTCACGTCTCCGCCGGAGCGAACACCCAGCACCAGCGGTTCGCCAGCGACCGGGTCTACTGGCGAGCGCTGCTCGGTGTCAACGGAATACGGATGCCCTGAGCCGTATGGCCGATGACGGATCACGATGAAAGCACCTTGAGCACGTCGACCTCTACGGCCAGCCTGATGAACATCGCATGACTCCACAGCAGCGGTCGGGCCACTGGGCCCCACCGGTCGATCCACTCCTGCTGGCGCGAGCGGTCGAGAAGATCCCACGCGACCTGCTCCGGCAGGTTTCCCGCGACGTCCACGGTCGATGCCGCCCAGGAGAGCTGGTCGAGCGCCGACTCCCGGTCGCCGCCCGCCGCATAGGCCAGGCCCAGGAAGCAGCTGAGCAGCGGCCACTGTCCACCACCGAAGAACGTGTCAGCCGCATACCGGTGCACACCGCGATTGACGGCGAGCGCGGCATCCACCGCGCGAACTGTAGCAGCGCCGAGGCCTTCGGTCGCCGGGAACACGGCAAGCGGTGCGACGGTCGACAGCAGGCTCGCGTCGACCTCGGTCGAGCCGAGCCACTTCGCGAGATGCCCATCTGTCGTGCCGCGATCGGCGATGGTGTGACGGATGGCGGCAAGCACCGTTTCGATCGCCAGCCCGCGGTCAGCGTCGACCCGGTGCGCGACGGCAGCAAGCCCCGCCGCGATGCAGCCGAGCGTTGAAACGTGCACCCGGTCCGCGTTCTCCTCCCACCAGTCGAAGCACGGACGCTGCCACGAACTGAGCAGGTAATCCACGGTCAGGTCGATGGCCTGTTGCCACCGGGCGAGGTCGAGGGCATGCCGCTCGGCGTGCTCGGCCACAGCCCAGAGCCAGGTGCCGTAGCCATCGAGTTGGAAGTCCCACCAGTCGTCGTCGCCATCGGTTCCCGCGAACGTAAAGCGGGTGGGAAGCATCGCCGTGTCCGGCACAGGGTCTCCTGCGGCCGCCCTCGCGACGATCTCACCGATCGTCGCTTTGCGGTCGTGCAGGATACCGGCACACCAGTCGAAGAAGCGGCTGGCGGAGTCCACGGCACCCGCCGCGGACATCCCATCGGCGATGAAGGCTCCGTCACGAAACCAGGAGTACCCCGTGTACGCCGAGAAAGTCGGACTGGCAGGGTATGCCCCCGACGGATCCTGGAGGCGCAGGATGAGCTCGACGCTCGTCTCCGCCAGCCGGCTCATCGTGGCCAGGTCGGCGCGGAGTTGCCCGCGGGTCGCCTCGGTCATTGGTGCTGCTCTCCTAAAGAATTGGGGGTGGAGTCCCGGGCGTTATCGGCGCCCGGGACTCCGCTTCCTCTGGTGCTACTGCTTGAGCAGGGCGTTGATCTTCTGCTCGGCGTTGTCGAGTGCCTGCTGGACGGTTTCGCGTCCGGCCTGGGCTTCGATCAACTCGTTGGTGATGTCGTCCTGCATCGCCGACTGGTTGTCACCGATCGACGGGGCCGGGGCGATCGTCTTGGCCGCGTCGAAGACCACCTGGCGGTGGGTCGGCTTGCCCTTGTCGAGGTAGGTGTTGAGCTTCTTGGTGTCCGAAATGGTCGGAAGCTCCCACCCGGAGTCGAGTCGCACATTCACCATCTCGGTGGACGAGGACATGTAGATCGCCCACTTCTCGGCGGCGTCCTTGTTCTTGCTGGTCGCCGAGACTCCGATGCCGTTCGAGAACACGGCGTTGGCGTGCTGGGTGCTTCCCGGCTCCTCGGCGATGTCCCAGTTTGCGGGTGTGTCAGCGAAGGCGCCGAACTCCCAGATGCCGGTGTGCAGCATGGCCAGCTTGCCCGCCTTGAACAGGTTGGTGTCGAAATCGGCAGTGCCCTGGCCATCGGCGATCGTCGGCATGGTGGTGCCGCTCTTGTCGACGAGCCACTTGGCTGCAGCGAGGCCCGCCGGAGTGTTGAAAGCGACCTTGGTGCCCGCCTTGTTCAGGAACGATGCTCCGTTCTGAACGAGCGTCTTGTAGAACTCGTTGTAGGTCACCGGCTGGTGGTCGCCCCAGACTCCTGCGGCCTGGTCGGTCAGCTTCAGCGCTGCCGCGGTCTCGTCCTTCCAGGTCCAGCTCGAGGTCGGGTAGCTCACCCCGGCCTTGTCGAACAGGTCCTTGTTGTAGAAGAGCACGACATCCGAGAACGAGGTCGGCAGTCCGTACTGCTTTCCACCGGTCGCGTATGTGTCAAGCAGCGCCTTGTTGTAGAGCGACGATGGCACGCTGGTGAGCGGCGCGAGTACGCCGTTCTCTTCGTAGACGCCATAGTTGGAAGCGCCATCGATGTCGAACACGTCGGCCGACGTTCCGGCGGCGAGGTCGGTCTGCTGAGCTTCGTCGTATGACGCGTACGGCAGTGTCTTCACCTTGACGGTGATGTTCGGGTTCGCCTTCTCGAAGGCGGTGACGATCTTGGCCAGGTTGGCTTCGTTGCCACCGTTCGAGATGAAGTTCGAGTAGGTGATGGTCACCTTCCCGCTCGTCGATCCCGAGTTGGATGCGCAGCCGGTCATGGCCAGCGCTGCGACGCCGACGACGCCGATCGCCGCCAATATCTTGCGATTCATGTGATGCGATCTCCTTTGATGTGTGATGGTGCGGTGTTGCAGGTGCCGATCCCGGGTTACTTGATCCCGGAACTGGCGACGCCCTGAACGACGTATCGCTGGGCGAAGATGTAGATCGCGAGGATGGGCAGCACGCTGACAACCGAGCCCGCCATGATGACGTCCCAGTCGGAGATGTACTGGCCCTGCAGCCCCGCGAGGGCGATGGGGAGTGTCTGCAGCTCGGGCGAGCGCAGCACGATGAGCGGCCAGAGGAAGCTGTTCCAGCTGCTCATGAACGAGAACACGACCAGGGTCGCAAGCGCCGGCCGGATGTTCGGAACGATGATGCTCCAGAAGGTTCTGAAATGCCCTGCGCCATCGAGGGTGGCCGCCTCGTCGAGTTCGACCGGCACCTGGTTGATCGCCTGCCTGAGCAGGAAGATGCCGAACGCCGAAGCAAAAGTCGGCAGTAGCGCGCCGAGGTAGCTGTCGATCAGCCCGAAGGTCTTGAGCTCGACGAACAGCGGAACGATCAGCACCTGCAGCGGGATCATCATGGTGGCGAGATAGAGACCGAAGACCAGGGTCCTGCCGCGAAACGGCAGCCTCGAGAACGCGTAGGCAGCCGTCGAGCTGGTGACGAGCTGCACCACTGTCGTGATGGCGGCGAGCAGGATGCTGTTGAGAATCACCTGCCCGAACGGGCGCTCGGTGAACAGGCGCCCGTACGCGCCGAGCGAAGGGTTCGCCGGGATGAGCGCCGGTGTGCTGGTCAGTGAAGCGCCGGGCGTGATCGAGGTGATGATCGTCCAGAGGAACGGGAAGAACATCACGATCGCGCCGACGATGATCACCACGTGCAGGAGGATGAACAGCACGAGACGCCGCGTGCTCATGCGTGTCCGGGTCATTCGAGTTGTGCGTCGCTCAGCCATAGTTCACCCACCGGCGCTGGCCGCGGACCTGGATCAGGGTGACCGCGAGGATGACGATGAACAGCATCCAGGACAGCGCCGAGGCGTCACCGGCACGTCCGTAGCGGAAGGTGAGGTCGTAGATCTGCTCGACGACCACTTCACTTGCACCGTTCGGCCCGCCGCCGGTCATGGCATAGACCTGATCGAACACCTGGAAGCCGTTGATCAGCGAGATCACGATGACGAAGAACGTCGACGGGGAGAGCAGTGGCAGCGTCACGCTGAACAGGCGGCGCCACCATCCTGCACCGTCGACCTTCGCCGCGTCGTACATGTCGGTGGGGATTGCCTGCAGCCCGGCCAGCAGGATGACCATCACGAACCCGAGGTCTTTCCACGACGAGGCGAGGATGATCGACGGCATTGCCCAGGCCGGGTCGGTCCACCAGCCGGGGCCGTGGATGCCGATCCACCCGAGCACGACATTGACGATGCCGGTGGACGGGCTGAGCAGCCAGCGCCAGACCAGCGCGACGACGATCCAGCTCGTCACCACCGGCAGGAAGTAGATACCGCGAAGGAACGCGCGGCCCTTCAGCGCCGTGTTGAGCGCCAGCGCCAGCGCGAGTCCGCCGATGTAGACCAGGGGAAGGTAGCCGGCGATGTAGTAAAGCGTGTGCAGGAAGACGGCGCCCGTGGTCGGGTCGCTGAGGAGCTTCACGTAGTTGTCGAGCCCGACGAACTGTGCCGGCGAGAGCAGGTTCCACTTGGTCAGGCTCACCCAGAGGGCTGCGACCATCGGACCGAGCACGAACAGCAGCAGTGGGATGGCGCTCGGCAGCAGGAAGGCCAGGACCGTCAGCGCGTATTTCGTCTTCGTCCGACGTCGACCCACCCGGACGGTGGTCACTTCTCGACACCCTGCTGCGGGAATGCCTGCTCGACCAGGCGCTCGCGCACCAGGCGGCCCTGGTCGCCGGCCACGTCATCCGTGGCGAAGGGGGTCGCGAGCACGAGTGCCGCCGCGCCCTGCGCCCAACTCTCGTCTGCCCAGGTCTCCACCGCGATCCCGACACCGCGGCGGCTGGGGATGAGCGCCGAGCGCAGGGCCGGCTCGAAGCCGTAGGACCAGTGGGTCCAGGCGACGGTGCCCTCACCGAGCACGATGACGATCTCGGGGTCGAGCGTGTGGATGGTGCCGGCAAGCGCGCGGCCCAGCAGATGGCCGGCCTCGCTGAAGATGCGGGCGGCTTCCGGGTTCTCGGCGTCGGCGGCGGCACGCAGGGCCGGCATCCCGCCCTGTTGGCCGATCACGCCGAGTTCGCGCGCTCTGCGCACCAGCGCCGCTTCGCCGATGAACGACTCGAGGCATCCGTGGTTGCCGCAACTGCACAGTGGGCCGTTCTCGAGAACGGGGATGTGGCCGATCTCGCCCGCTCCCCCGCCGGCACCGCGCAGCACGACACCGTCGACGACGATGCCTGCACCGACGCCTGTTCCGATGGTGACCACCAGGAAGTTCTCGTGCTGGCGGCCGATGCCGTACAACCGCTCGGCCACCGCAAGGGCGTTGACGTTGTTCTCGACCAGGATGGGGAGGTTCAGTTCGCGGCGAAGGGTTGATCCGAGCGGAACCTGCTGCCAGCCGAGCTGGGTCGAATCCACGATGCCGTTGCCCTGGCTGTCGACGCTGCCAGGAACGCCTACCCCGACGCCGAGCAGCGGCGCTGAGCCGCCCCCTTCGATGAAGCGGCGCAGCAGCACGGTCAGGTCGCTGAGGAACATGGTGGACGAAGCGTCGAACGGCTCGCTGGCCGAGCGCACCATGGTGCCGTCAATGCCGACCTCGACGAAGGCGACGTGGTCGGCAACCACCTTCACGCCGACGGCGCGACCAGCGGTGGAGACGAGGCCCAACATCCGGGCCGGACGGCCGCCCTGCGAGGGCGAGTGCTCCAGCTCGACCAGGAGTCCCTCGGTGATGAGGTCCTTGGTGAGCTGCGTCATGAGGGCCGGCGACACGTTGAGGGCCCGGGCGAGATCGGCTCGTGACGCCGTGCCGTGCGCACCCAGGTGCGCCAGGATGGCGGACCGGTTGACGTCGGTGCGGGCTTGCGGGCGTTGTGCCAAGGGAACCTCTTTGTTCAGGACTAAATAAACAATAGAAGTAACTTGCTATGCTCGTCAAGTGGACACAATGACGCCTCCCCTCGCCCGCCAACGATTCGATGACTATCTCGCGCAGCTCATTGCGAGCATTGCGGACGACGACAGATTCATCGGCCTGGTACTCATGGGCTCGACCGCAGCGCGCGGGCGAGTTGACGAGTGGTCAGACCACGACTTCGCGGCGATCTGCGCGAGCGGCCAGCAGGAGTCCCTTCGAGCGGACGTCTCCTGGCTTCCCCGACACGACCACCTCGTGCTCCTGGCACGCGAGCACCACGATGGCTTCAAAGGTGTCTACGACGAAGGACAGGTGATCGAGTTCGCCGTAACCGACCTGCCGGGTCTCGCCACGTTCTTTGCGAACGACTACGAAGTGGCGATCGATCGAGGCGGGGTGGCTGAGACCATGAGCGCCGTAGCTGCCAAACCGTTTCCGCACGCCACGCCAAATCCGTCCCGAGACTTCGGCGTGTTTCTCACCGCACTCCTCGTCGGTGTGGGTCGCGCGCGGCGCGGAGAGCGGCTCAGCGCCAATGGGTCGATCCGCAGCTTCGCGCTGGAGCATCTCCTGCTGACGATCGTCGCCCTAACCCCGGCGGCCGAGGTACTGGATGGCCTGGACGTCACGCGCCGCTTCGAACTCGCGAACCCGCAACTCGCCCGAGAACTCGACGACGCGCTCGCATCGGAGCTGGAGACCGCTGCCCGATCCATGCTCGACCTCGCCGAAGCGGCATTCACCGGGTGGGAGGACTACCCCTCCAACGCCGTCCTCGTGGTACGCGAGCGGCTCGGCTGGAACTAGGCGGACTTCTCAGCCCGGATGGCCTTGTGAGGAACGATCGTCGGCGCAGCGTTCTCGAGCACGGCGGCCTTGGTGACGATCACGCGAGCGATCTCGTCGCTGGAGGGCACCTCGAA
>JAODAT010000112.1 GCA_025463565.1 Microbacteriaceae bacterium | reverse complement strand
TATGAGAATCGTGTGGGGAATTCTTCGCATAGCGCTTGCCATCGCAACGGTTGCCGCGATTGTCGGCCAGCTGATCGTGAGCACCAACAACTGGCATTCGCTCGGCATCACCGACACGACCATCCAGATCACCAACTTCTTCAGCTTCTTCACCATCGAGTCGAACGTGCTCACCGTCGTGGTGATGCTGATCGGCGCCTGGTTCCTCTTCACGCGCAAAGGTGTCGACCCGACTTGGCAACTCGGCCTGCGACTGGCGACCGTCACCTACATGACAACTACCGGCGTCGTCTACAACCTGCTGCTGCGCGGTGTCGAGCTGCCGCAGGGCACCACCCTCGCGTGGTCGAACGAGGTGCTGCACCTGGTTGGCCCGCTGTTCGTGTTGATCGACTGGTTCGTCGCACCGGGCCGCCGTCCGGTCGCCTGGAAGTCGCTCTGGCCGGTGCTCATCTTTCCGATCGTCTGGGGTGTGTTCACGCTCATCCGCGGTCCGATCACCTACGACGCGGTATTCAAGAAGCCGTACTGGTACCCGTACCCGTTCCTCAACCCCAACACCTCGCCGGAAGGCTACGCATCGGTGGTGTTCTACATCGTGCTGATCGCCGTGGTGATCGGAGCGGTCTGCGCGGGGGCGATCTGGGTGTCGAAGCGTCCGAAACTCCTGGCCACGTCAGGCCTTTAACTCTTCAGGCCTGAAGCTGCTCGACCACCGCGGCCACGCGCCGCGCGCGGGTCTCGGGGTTCTTGGTCCCCTCGACGTTCGTCACGTGCGCCTTCTGGCGGGACGGCGACAGCGCGTCGAAAGCGGGGCGAACCCCGCCCACGTCGAGGGCCGCGGAGAGGTCGTCGGGCACCTCGGTCGTGCGCGGCTCGAGATCGAGCTCGAGAGTGACCTCCACCGGGTCGTCGGCCGAAAGACCGGACGCCGCCCGGTGCTCTGAGCTGAGCGGGAAGATGAACCCGCCGTACATGCTGGCGACCGTGGTGCGGTAGCTATAGCCGCCGATCGTCACCCTCACCGCCGGCTTCTTCGACCCGCCGAGCCGGGCGACGACATCGTCCGGAACCGGGATGCCCGTAGCCTTCATGCCCGGAGCCTGCTTGACGAAAGACGAGAACGTGACCGACATGGGAAAACTCTCCCATATTCCAATTTGACGACACAACGTACGAATTTGGCCGAACTACACTACGCTGGGCCGTGCAGTTGCAGTACCTCGCAGATCTTGAATGCGTGGACCCAGACGTTTCGACGGACGGTGCCATGACTCTTTCGGGAGCGGACGATGAACACCGCGACGAGTGGGCCCGACAGTCGGGTTCACGCGAAAAACTCCTGAAGGAGAAAAAATGACACTCGGAACCGTGAAGTGGTTCAACGCTGAAAAGGGCTTTGGATTCATTGCCCCCGACGACGGATCGCCCGACGTTTTCGCGCACTACAGCGCGATCTCGACCAGCGGATACAAGTCGCTCGACGAGAACCAGAAGGTCGAATTCGACCTCGCCCAGGGCCCGAAGGGCCCGCAGGCGGAGAACATCCGCCCGCTGTAATTCCTCGCGTTCGCCCTACGGGCGACACGCCCTCAAAAACCCCGGTGCCCGCTTCGCGGGTACCGGGGTTTTTTCGTCGTGCTGAGGGGCTGCTTCTGCTTGCGTTGAAACCGCGTGCTGAGGGACTGCTTCTGCTTGCGTGAATCGAAAGGGCGGGCAACGGCTCTTATCCTTTGGTGGGTTTGGCGTGGTGAGCCCATGGGGCTCAAGTTTTGTGCCAAGGTGGTGTCTTCCAGCGAATCGGGGGATTCCATGCAGATCGCACGCAAGACCGTATTCACGGGAGCACTCATCGTGCTGGCGACCGCGATCGCCCTCATCGCGATCGTGCTTCTGGTCCACTAGCAATAAATCCGTGTTGTTGCGGGTTGCTAACAGCGACACCGCAGAGGATGGACAGCATGACCGACACCACCACGACCCCAACGCAAACACCAGAGTCCCAGTTCGAGACCTACCACGAACGTCGCGAGCTCTCGGTGGTGCAGCCGAAAGGCAGCCTCGCGCTGGTGAACACCCAATGGATCGACTCGGAGCAGACCATCTGGGGAGTCCCGGGAACCTGGGCGCCACTCCCCGCGGGCGAATCCGGTCTGCTTCTCACCGCGGCGGCATCCGATGGCATCACCGTCGACGGCGTGCCGGTCGACGGCACGGCTGTGGTGCGCGGCAAGGATGCCGAAACACCCGGCGAGATCACCTTCAGCGACACCGTCACCGGTTTCGTCATCGCGAGCGAGCAGGGCACCTACGCTCTTCGCGTCTGGGATGCGAAATCGGAAGGCATCGAAGAGTTCGGCTCGATCTCCGTGTTTCCCTACAACCGCGAATGGGTGATCACGGCGGCGTTCACCGAGATCCCCGGTGGCACGACGGTCGGCTTCGAGCACCTCAAAGACGACGGCGCCACGCGGGAACTGGTCGTTCCCGGCGAGATCACATTCACCAAGGATGGCGTCGATTACAACCTCGCCGCGTTCAAAGCCGGCCGCGCACTGCAGCTGGTCTTCTCAGACTCGACCAGCGGCGACAGCACCTACAGCGTCGGTCGTTTTCTCTTCGTCGCCCCGAAGGCCGACGGCACGATCGAACTCGACTTCAATCGCGCTGTCCTGCCGCCCTGTGCGTTCAGCTACGCCTTCAACTGTCCGATGCCCCCCAAGCAGAACCGCTTCGCGGTGGCCATCGATGCCGGCGAAAAGCAGGTACTGAAGAAAGACGGCTCGCTGTTGCACGAATAACGAGGCATGGCGAAGCGGCATAACGATTTGATATTTGGTCGTTTCCCCTACCGCGCGGCAGTCTGGGTGATGGATATGCTCCGGCTATGAAGCCACGCCGCATCGCCCTGGTCTCGGTGTTCGTCGCCGCCGTGCTCACTCTGACGGCGTGCGGTAGTCCCGTGCCGCACAGCTCCTCGTCTTCGTCATCATCCGCGTCACCGAGCGCGTCGCACACAGCGAAGCCCAGTCCCACGCCCACGCCGACCACAGCTGCGCTGGTCGCAGCCCAGTTGCAGCTCACCCATGACGGGGTGGTTGTGGTGTCGACGACCAAGGTCACGATGACCACGATCCCGTTCAGCTCCAACCCCGAGACCGCGGTCGCCCAGATCGGCACCTACGTAGGAACGGGCGCCGTCATCACCTTCACGCCGGCTGGACAGTGCAACGGCGACATGAAGACCGCGGTATGGACGGGCAATTCGCTTCGCATTTGGTGGAATACCGATTCATCGGGCGGCTCGCCCATGCCGCCCTGGATTGCGGAAAGCCGAGCTTCGACAATTGGCAGCGTTGTCGTCGACACCGCCCAAGGATTCAAGGTCGGCGACTCCTCATACGACTATTACGCGGGTACGCCGGGAGCTTCTCAGCCGAACGGCGCCGGCGAGATCTGGAGCGAGCTGGACTCCAGCAATTCGGGTGTTCTCGCTGCGTACGACAACCACGTCATCACCCTCATTCAGGCTCCGGCATACGTGGGGCAGGACTGCTGACACCGGTATGAGCCAGACTTGAGGAGTGTTCGTTGCCCTGTTCGAGTCCGCCGGTCGTCCGGTGCTGCAGCCGCTCGACACGGAGGGGTTTCCCACCGGCGAGCGGCGTGAGGTCGACGCGAGGCAGCTCGGGCCAGTGGTCGCCGAGATCGAACGCGAAAACCCGCGCTGGGTGTGGGATGACACGACTCGCTGGTATTGGCGGCTGCTGTCAGCCCGTGTGCGAGTCGAGCGCTGTGTCGACCTGCGACTGTCGCACGCGATCCTGCGCGGGTCGGAACTGACCGCGGGATCTCGGCTCGCCACGGCCGAGCGCAACTCCTGGGATGCTGCCGCGCCCGACTCTGTCACGGTCGCCGAAGACGCGCTCTTCGATCTCTCCGAACCGAGTGATGACGAGACCGAAGACGCCCTGGCCGAGTTCGCCCTGCAGCGGGAGGCCATCGCTGGCTCGGCGGATCCGGCTCGCCTGTCGCTCTTGCTCGCGGCCGAGTCGGCCGGCGCGCTGGTAGCGGCGGAGATGTTGTACGCCGGATTGCCGTGGCGTGCCGACCTCCACGACGGCCTGCTGACGGAGCTGTTGGGCGCGCGGCCGGCACCGGGGGAGAGGCCGGCGAAGCTCGCCGAATTGCTCGACACGCTCCGGGCACTCCTCGACTCGCCCGAGCTCAACCCCGACTCGCCGCCCGACCTGTTGAAGGCCCTGGGGCGTGCGGGACTCATGGTTCGCTCGACCCGGTCGTATGAACTCAAGAAGGTCGAGCATCCGGCAATCCCCGTTCTGCTCGAATACAAGAAGCTCGCGCGACTGTTGAGTGCGAACGGCTGGCACTGGCTCGACACGAATGTGCGGGACGGCCGGTTTCATCCCGAATACGTTCCGGGTGGGGTCGTCACCGGCCGGTGGGCGAGCAAAGGTGGCGGCGGTGCACTCCAGCTGCCGAAGCAGGTGCGAGGCGCGGTGGTGGCGGACCCCGGATGGAAACTCGTCGTAGCGGACGCCTCTCAGCTCGAGCCGCGCATTCTCGCGGCGATGGCCGGGGACCAGGGCATGGCGGAGGCGGGTGCGGCGGGGGATCTCTATGCCGGCATCGTCGCGAGCGGTGCGGTCGCCACGCGCGACCAAGCCAAGGTGGCGATGCTCGGCGCCATGTACGGCGCGACGACGGGCGAGAGCGGCAGGCTGATGCCCGCCCTGAAGCGGGCCTACCCGCGCGCGATCGGATTAGTCGAGACGGCGGCGCGGGCGGGCGAGCGTGGCGAGATCGTGAGCACTCGTCTCGGTCGCAGTTCGCCTCGCCCGGGCGCCGAATGGCGCGAGTCGCAGTCGGATGCATATGGAGAAGGGGCGACGGATGCCGACGCCAGCCGAGCGCGCGGCCAGGCCCGGGGCTGGGGCCGCTTCACCCGCAACTTCGTGGTGCAGGGCACGGCGGCGGAATGGGCGCTGTGCTGGATGGCGAACCTGCGGAAAAGCCTCACCGACCTGAGCGGTGACCGTTGGCTGACCGACACCGCGCACCTCGTCTTCTTCATGCACGATGAGGTGGTTGTGCACTGCCCGGCCGAGCTGGCACCGCGGGTCGAGGCCGCGATCCGGCAGGCCGCCGTGGATGCCGGCCGACTGCTGTTCGGTGCGATGCCCGTGACGTTCCCACTGACCGTCGCAGTGGTCGACGACTACGGGAAAGCTAAGTAGTGCTGGGTCTGCGGCCGCGCTTCGGACGCACCTCGCTCAACCCGCGGTAGGAGTCGTAGTCCGAGAGCGCGGCGATCGCCGCGCCGAGCCACGCGATCGCGGCCACGGCTGTCGCCTCGCGGGCCACCAGCGCGAGGTGCGCCTCCGTCGTGAATGACCCCTCGATCACGGGCGTGCGAGTGTTGCGCAGGTCGTCCTCCCACCAGCGGCGGTACTGCTCGGCGAGACTCTTCGCCACCACCGGGTCGATCGTGCTCGAGACCAGCACCTGGTCGAGCATCTCGGTCCACTCGGGCAGCGCGCCGACATCCGGCGTCGACATCCATCGCGCGGCCTCCACCGTGCCCGCATGGGTGAGCCCGTACAGCGGCAGCGCGTCTTCGGTTATACCTGCTGGCTCGATCAGATCCTGTTTCACCAGGCGGTCGAGGGTTCCGTAGATCTGTCCGACGTTGACCGGCTTGCGATGCGGCGCGCGGGTGGCCAGCTCGGAGTGCAACTGGAGGCCGTATGCGGGGCCAAGGGTGAGGATTGCAAGGAGACCATCCCGGACTGACACGGAACCACCTCCTATAGGTATACCGAGCATACGTTCATTCGTGGAGGCTCGGCAATTACACAGTTGTTATTCGGTCGCCTGATCGGCGATAATTGGCGTGGAGGTTCAATTTCATACGCAGCACGCACACCATTCCGAGGTCGATGGGGAAGTCGCACCTCAACGGAATGGGAGAACTATCGTGGCTGCTTCACAAACGGCGTCTGCGCGCGGTGTTCTCTACGTGCACTCAGCCCCTAAGGCGCTGTGCCCGCACATCGAGTGGGCGGCAGGTCGCGCACTCGAGCGTGCCGTCAACTTCGACTGGAACGACCAGCCCGTGCTCAAGGGCGCCATGCGCGCCGAGTTCTACTGGGAGGGCAGCCAGGGCAGCGGCGCCGCGCTGGCGTCGGCTCTGCGCGGCTGGGAGCACCTGAGGTTCGAGGTGACAGAAGACGCCACGCCCGGCAGTGACGGCGGTCGCTGGCTGCACACCCCCGACCTCGGCATCTTCTTCGCCCAGACCGACACGGTCGGCAACGTGGTGATTCCCGAGGATCGCATCAGGTACGCGATGGAGATCGCGGGATCTGACGCCTTCGAGCTGCACCGGGAACTTCGACTCGCCCTCGGCCAGGCCTGGGACGACGAACTAGAGGCGTTCCGTCACGCCAGCGACGACAACGCCGTGGTCTGGCTGCACAAAGTTGGTTAGGTTCGCCGCCGCCCCTGCGGCGAACACGCTCCGGCGCCGTACACGCCGCCGCCTGCGCTGGGTTGGATAACCCTAAGCTTTGGCCATCTTCGATTCGTAGATCGCCGTCACGTGCTTCACGTAGTTGGCGGGTGCGAAGGCGACGCGGTCGATCGCAGCGCCCCTGGACAGCTTCGGAAGCAGCGTCGGATCGTTGACGAACGCGACAATCGCTGCCGCGAAACCGTCGGCATCCGGGGTCGCCGACAGGTAGCCGGAATTGACCAGGCCCTCGCTGAGCTTCGGGTCGCAGTAGAGCACGCCACGTTGGCGGCTGACCGCCTCGGCGATGGTCATCGGCTGGTTGTCGAACCCGAGGGATGACACCACCACCGCGGACGACTCGTCGATGAGTTTCAGAACGTTCTCGTGCGACTGCACGCCGCGCACCCGAAGCTGGGGGTGCCCAGCGACCAGCGCCGTCAGCTCGGCGAGATCGGCTCCCTCGCCGACGAAGTCGACGCTGAACGCACCGCCGGTCTGCTCAAGCGCGGCAATCGCCCCGCGGGCGAAGACCAGCGGTCGTTTGATCGGCTCACAGCGCGCGACCCAGAGGAAACTGGGCGGGATGCCCGCACCCAGCGGCGCGGACGGCGTCGCCGAGGTTGCAACCGGGTTCGGCAGCACCGCGATGTCGCCGGGCACGCCGGCGGCAGCCAGGTCGGCGGCCTGGTGAGCCGAGGGCGAGATAACCCGGTCGGCGCGAATCGCCATGTCGAGCGTGAGGTTGCGCAGCAGGTTGTCGGCGGCGCGGGGTGTGAAGGTCTTGCGCGAGATCTTCGACTTGATCACGAGCTGGAGACCCCAGCGGAGGAACCAGGCGATCGAGGCCTGTGGTCCGCTCTCGCTCGCCCAGTAGAAGGTATGGATGGTGTGCACGACCGGCAGACGTAGTTCTGCCGCGACATCCGCCGCCGCGTGCGCCAGGCCGAACTCGGTCTGGATGTGCACGACGTCGATCCGCTCATCCCTGAAGTACTGAGCGAGTTTCGCGCGGACGCTCGAATTATTCGGCACGACCGGTAGCAGGAGGCCCGGAACCGTGAAGTTCGGCTGCACCTCGATACCGGCGTCCGTCGACCGCACCCGGGGACCGAGTAGTCCCTTGCGGGAGGACACCATGACGACAGTGTGGCCCGCCTCTTCGAGCGCGAGTTTCTGCTGTTTCATGGACGTCTGCGCACCTCCCACATAGCTGAGGAGGTAGTCGCAGATGATCGCAATACGCATGGGGGCACCTTCGCCGCGTGGGCTGTTTATACGCTCCTGATCGCGAGCACCGAGTTGTGCCCGCCGAACCCGAACGAGTTACTGATGGCAAGCAACGGCCCGGTACCCAGCGGGCGTGCTTTTGTGACCACATCGAGCGGGATCTCTGGATCCTGCTCGATGAGGTTGATGGTCGGCGGGGCCAGGCGATCGCGCAGGGCGAGGATCGTGAAGATCGCCTCCAGCGCGCCTGTTCCGCCGAGAAGGTGCCCGGTGGCCGCCTTGGTGGCGGAGACCGGGATGTCGTGCAGCCTGTCGCCGAAGACGGCGAGTAGCGCCTTGTATTCGGCGATGTCGCCGACCGGAGTGCTGGTGGCGTGAGCGTTGATGTGCGCGACGTCATCCACTGTCGCCCCGGCCTGCTCGAGAGCGGCGAAGACCGCGCGAGCGGCGCCGCGGCCTTCGGGATCTGGAGCGGTCACGTGGTACGAATCGCTGGTCACGCCGCCGCCGGCGATCTCCGCGTAGATCTTCGCGCCACGGGCGAGCGCGTGCTCTTCGGTCTCCAGCACCACAGTCGCCGCGCCTTCGCCCATGACGAAACCGTCACGGTTGAGGTCGTAGGGGCGGGATGCCGTCGCCGGGTCGTCGTTTCGCTTGGACAGCGCCTGCATGCCGGCGAAGGCTGCAATGGTGAAGGGGTGGATGACCGACTCGGTGCCGCCGGCGATGATTACGTCGGCGAGACCCTGCTGCAGGTGGTCGTACCCGTTGGCGATCGACTCGGTGCTCGAGGCGCAGGCCGAGACAACGGTGCGAGCGAACGCGCGCGCGTCGAAGTCCATGCTGATCGCTGCGGCCGCGGCGTTCGGCATGAGCATGGGTACCGTCATCGGCAGAACACGGCGCGGACCCTTCTCGCGGAGCGTGTCCCAGCCGTTCAGCAGGGTCCACAGCCCGCCGATGCCGGTCGCGTAGTCGACGCCGAGACGCTCGGGCTCGACCTCGGGGGATCCGGCGTCTTTCCACGCTTCGCGCGCGGAGATGAGCGCGAGCTGGGCGGACGGGTCCAGGCGCTTCGATTCCTGGCGCTCGAGAAACTCCTCGGGACGCGAGAACGCCTCGGCCGCGAACGTCACCGGCAGGTCGTACTGCGCGACCCATTCGTGCTCGAGCGTGCGGCCGCCGGACGCGCCGGCAAGCAGTGCGCTCCACGTGTCGGGAGCGGTGTTACCGATCGGGGAGATGGCTCCGATTCCGGTAACGACGATTTTCTTGGTCATGACGGCAACTCTCTTGGGATCTGCGACGGGCATCGCGCGACGGGCTGGGCCAGCCTGGATGGTCCAGACTGGCCGGCCGCGTCTTCAGGGGTGCTTAGCCCTGTGCGTTGACGATGAAGCCGACGGCGTCACCAACGGTCTTGAGGTTCTTTACCTCTTCGTCCGGGATCTTCACGTCGAACTTCTCTTCTGCGTTCACAACGATGGTCATCATCGAGATGGAGTCGATGTCCAGGTCGTCGGTGAACGACTTGTCCAGCTCGACCGAGTCGGTCGCGATGCCGGTTTCGTCGTTGATGAGCTCCGCGAGACCTGCCAGAACTTCTTCGGTGGACAATGCCATGGTGTCTTCTCCTCTTGGGGGTGTCGTTTGACCGTTGATTATCTTACGGGAGCACTACTACCTGGGCGCCGAAGACGAGCCCGGCACCGAAACCTATCTGCAGCGCGAGACCGCCGCTGAGTTCCGGATGCTCCTGCAGCAGCCGATGGGTGGCCAGCGGAATCGACGCAGCCGAGGTGTTACCGGTTGTTTCGATGTCGCGACCGATCAGCACGGTGTCCGGCAGTTTCAGCTGCTTTGCGAACTCGTCGATGATTCGCATGTTGGCCTGGTGCGGCACGAAGGCCGCGAGATCTGACGCCTCGACGCCGGCAGCCTCCAGTGCCTTTCGCGCCACCTTCGCCATGTCCCAGACCGCCCAGCGGAATACGGTCTGCCCCTCCTGGCGGAGGGTCGGCCACGGAGCGGTGCCGTCGCGGAACTCGGTGATGTTCGCGTTCATGCCGACCGCATCCGCCTTCGATCCGTCCGAGCCCCAGACCACCGGCGCGATGCCGGGGGTGTCGCTCGGGCCGATGACGACCGCGCCCGCGCCATCGCCCAGCAGGAAGGAGATGGAGCGGTCCGTCGGGTCGACGATGTCGGAGAGCTTCTCGGCGCCGATCACCAGGGCGTAGTGGGCGGCACCGGAGCGGATGAGCGCGTCGGCCTGAGTGACGCCGTAGCTGAAGCCAGCGCAGGCCGCATTCGAGTCGTACGCGGCGGCCGGGTTGGCGCCGACGCGATCGGCGACGACCGCGGACATCGACGGGGTTAGCTTGACGTTGCTGATGGTGGCGCAAATGACGAGGTCGATCTGGTCGGCCGAGACGCCCGACTTGGCGATAGCCTCACGCGCGGCCTCGGTGGCCAGGTCGACGGCGAGCACGTCGTGGGAGGCCCGGGTGCGCGTGATGATGCCGGTGCGCTGCTGGATCCACTCGTCGCTCGAGTCGATCGCCTCGATCAGGTCGTCGTTGGGAACCACCAGGTCGCCGCGCGCGGCACCGTAGCTGTAGATCCGGGTGAACTGTGCCCCGATGGTCTGCTTGAGGACTGGCTGGCTCATGAGTTCCCGTCGATGAGGTCGTACGCCGCGGCGAGATCGTCGGGCGTCTTCACAGCCACGGTCGGCACGCCTTTCAGCCCGCGCTTGGCGAGGCCGACGAGAGCGCCCGCCGGGGCGACCTCGATGATGCCGGTGACGCCCGCCTCAGCGAACGACTCCATGGTCTTGTCCCACCGTACCGGCGACGAAACCTGCCCGACGAGCAGGTCCACGAAACTCTCACCATTCGAGACCGCCGTGCCGTCGTTGTTCGTCCAGATCGTC
>JAODAT010000110.1 GCA_025463565.1 Microbacteriaceae bacterium | reverse complement strand
CCGCGATGCCCAGCAGGATGCCGAACACGATCATCGTGACGGCGATCACCCACAGGGAGCGCAGCGTGGTCTCGATCGCGGTCTGGAACAGGATGCCGAGCACGACCACCGGAATGGAGCCGAGAATGATGAACCAGCCGAGCTTCGCGTCGGGATCATTGCGCGGGATGCGGCCGAACAGGGCCAGGATCCAGCGCGAGATGATGCGCCACAGGTCGGCCGCGAAGTAGACGATCACCGCAGCTTCGGTGCCGAGCTGGATGATGGCGGTGAACGCCGCACCCGGGTCTGCGCCGGTGCCGATCAGAGTGCCGACGATGCGAAGGTGGGCGCTCGAGGAGATCGGCAGGAACTCGGTGAGACCCTGAACGATGCCGAGGATGACGGCGTTGAGAAAGCCCACGCGAGAGGTCCAATCAGTAGTTCAAGAGCAGGTCTGCCAGCACCCGCCTGCCAAACACTAACGCGTCGAGCGGCACCCGCTCATCAACGCCGTGGAACATCGCCGGGAAATCCAGATCGGGCGTGAGCTGCAGCGGCGCGAAACCGTAACCCTTGATACCGAGCTTCGAAAGAGCTTTGTTATCGGTGCCTCCCGAGAGCAGGTACGGCAGCACCGGGGCGCCCGGATCATGCCGCTCGATCGTGCCGATGATGCTCTCGACCAGCGGGCCGCCGAACTCCGTCTCGAGCCCGATGTCGCGGTGCAGCACCACGATCTCGATCTCGTCGCCGACCAGCCGCTGCACGGCCGCGAGGGTGGCATCCTCCTCGCCGGCGAGGCAGCGGATGTCGACCAGTGCCTCCGCGGTGTCGGGGATGACGTTGTGCTTGTAGCCCGCCGTCAGCACCGTCGGGTTGCTGGTGGTGCGCAGGCTGGCCTGGATGAATCCCGCCGCGGTTCCGGTGCGGAGCACCAGTTCGTCGGGGCCGACCTTCTCCGGGTCGGTGCCGAGAATTCGCGAGAGCTCGGAGAGCAGGCCCCTGGTGGTGCCGGTGAGCCGGATCGGCCAGTCCTCGCGGCCCACCTTCGCCACCGCTTCAGCCAGTTTCGTTATCGCGTTGTCCCTGATCAGGCGCGAACCGTGCGCGGCCTGGCCGCGGGCGATCAACTTCACCCAGAGAAGCGCCTTCTCGCCCGTCTGCAGCAGGTAGGCCCGCTGCCCGTCGAGATCGATCGAGTAGCCACCCACCTCGCTGATCGCCTCGGTCGCGCCCGCGAACAGCTCGGGGTGCGTGTCCACAACGTGGTGGGCGCCGAAGACGCCGCCGTTCTCCTCGTCGGAGAAGAAGGCGATCACGAGGTCGCGCGCGGGCTGCTTGCCGGCGCCGAGGATGTCGTCGAGCGCGGTGATGATCATCGCGTCCATGTCTTTCATGTCGACGGCGCCGCGACCCCAGAGCAGACCGTCCTTGATCTCTCCCGCGAACGGATCGACCGACCAGTTGTCGGGCTGCGCCGGCACGACGTCGGTGTGGCCGTGCACCACCAGCGCGGGCAGGTCGCGATCGGCGCCCTCTACCCGGGCGATAACGCTCAGCCGGCCGGGGGCGGCCTCCACGTACTCCGGGGAGAGACCCATGCGGGTGAGGTGTTCGCCCAGGTACTCTGCCGCGACCGTCTCGCCGTTCGATCTGCCCTCGCCGTAATTGCTCGTGTCGAACCGGATCAGGTCGCGCGCGATGCGGGCGGTGTCGTCGAGGTCGTCGGCGCCGGCTTCAATAGGCATGGCTTAACGCTAGAGCCTTAACATCGCGGCCATGAGCTTCGGCGTGAATGGCTCGACAACGGACAGAACCACCCTGCAGTGCGCGCCCTCCTGCTCCGGATGCCCGAGAAAGCGATACCGCAGCTCGCAGATGGTCTGCCCACGGCCGGGGCCTTCAGTGGTGTCGACCTCGACGTGCACCACCGGCGCCTCCCCCAGCTCCAGGTCGCCGACGGCGATCGCGGCGGCGAGCGGGTCGTGCAGGGCGCTCGTGCGCCGCCCGAAGAACCGCACGTAGAAGTCGAAGTAGGTGTCGAGCATGGCGCCGATCGCACGGGCCACCGGGTGATTGGAGGCTTCGAGAACGTCCCGGTCATCCGCCTCGATCGTGCTTTCCATGGTCGCGTCGAGCGGAACCATGGTGACGAACCAGTCGGCGGCCAGCACTTCGGCGGCCGCCTCCGGATCGTTGTGGATGTTCGCCTCAGCGACCCGAGTGACGTTGCCGGGCACGAGGGCGGCTCCGCCCATGATCGTGACGTCGTGCACGAGCGCGGCCAAATCGGCGTCGAGTCGGAGTGCCAGCGCGAGGTTCGTGAGCGGCCCGATGGCGATGATCCGAAGCTCGCCCGGGTGTGCGTGCGCGAGTCTCACGATCATCTCGGCGGCCGACTCTTTTTCCATTTCTCGCTGCGCGTGCGGCAGCACAACGCCACCGATTCCGTTCTCGCCATGCACATGAGTGGCGCCGCCGTGGAACTCGTGGGCGAGAAAATCATGCGCACCGACCGCCACCGGAATATCATCGCGGCCGGCGAGAGCCAGCAGGTCGAGAGTGTTAGCAGCACCCACCGCCGCCGAGATGTTTCCGCTCACCGAACCGACACCCAGCAGATCCACTCGCTCGGAGGCGAGCAGATAGGCGAGTGCCATCGCGTCGTCGATGCCGGTGTCACAGTCGAGATAGAAGGGCAGCCGCATCATGCTATTCTCGTACGTCGGTGGTTCTGCCCAGTACTTCGGGGCGGGCCGGCGAATGCGCGCGGATGGCGGAAATGGCAGACGCGCTAGCTTGAGGTGCTAGTGCCCGTATAGGGCGTGGGGGTTCAAGTCCCCCTTCGCGCACGTGATGTTCGAACGAGAAAAGCCCCGGTCCTTTGGACCGGGGCTTTTCTCGTTCTAGTTCTCGCTTAACTGCCTAGCTCTCGCTCAGCAGCTCGTCGAGCGCCGGGGCATCCGTCCAGGAGGCACGCACCAGGATCGGGATGTGGTCGGAGTCGCCCTTCGCCAGCGTCTCGACGCCGTCGATGCGCAGGCCGAAACTGGTGGCGAAATCGAAGTGGCCGCGGAACATCTTGTAGCGCGTGTAGGTGCGGCGATCGCTGAGCGAGAGGTCGTAGCCCGACTCCTGCATCGTCTTGTTCAGCCTCCCCTGGAAGAGCGGGTAGTTGTAGTCGCCGACCATGAGCGTCGGAAGATCCGCACCCATCGTGCGCAGTTGCTCGTGCGCGAGGCGGATCTGCTCGCGACGAAGCGAATTGAGCGCGGTGAGCGGGGCGGCGTGGAACGACGCGACGATGATTTCCCGTTTGGACTCGTGATCCACCAGTCGCGTGCCGATCAGGCGCTCGTGGGCTGGGCGCATGACACGGTCGTGCAGTGACTTCTTGAGTGCGAAGGTCTGGGTGTCCTGGGCCTCGAAACGGTCGCGGCGGTAGTAGACGGCCAGGCCCAGACGGTTGCGCTTCGTCGAATCGGCGAGATGCAGATTGCCGACCTCCGCCGGGAGAAGGGCCGTGTCGGCCTCCTGTAGGCAGAGCACATCGAGATCGTTGTTGTCGGCCAGGGCCACCAGCTCACCGCTGGCGTGGTTCTCGCGCAGGTTGTAGCTGATGACGCGCATCGGGGTAACTCGCATGTCGTGAGGGGCCAATCGTCCGGGGATGAGTTTCAAGCCTAGGCGCGATGCTTGGCGCCACCTGAACGTATTCGTGACCACGCCCTTGCGCGATGGGACACGCGGTCTACCGTTGTGGGTATGACGAAATCGGGGAAGGAACAGGGACAGGATGCGGCCGCGCCGTCAGCGGCCTACCTCAGCCCGAGCTTCGACGATGAACCGGAAGTCGAACTTGTCGAGCCCGTGGATGACGACGAACTCACGGACGACAATCGGCCGATCGAGCACCGCAAATAGGTTTTCCCCTCCGCGCGCTTTCCGGGGATGGCGAACCGCTCGTAGTATTCTCGACTGCGCGTCGAAGACCCTCGACGCGCAGTAGAGCAGGGCCGTCGGGCCACCACAGGAACTCATCGTGACATTAGACGCGGGCGGCTCGGCGATCGGCGCCGGATGGTTTCCCGACCCAGCGGGCAGCCCGTGGCTGCGCTGGTGGGATGGCGCGGCCTGGACCGAGAACTACCTGGATCCCGCGACCGGCGCGCCGCCGCAGGTAGCCGCGCCCGCCGCTCCGCAGGCGCCCGTCATTGCGCCGGTTCCGGCGCCCGCGCAGGTGTCCCCGCCCGCTGACGTTCCACAGGCGACCCCGGCTGTGCCGCTCACCCGCCGCGAACTGCGCGAACAGCAGGAACAGCAGGCTGATGCGCACGCCGCGACCACGCCCATCGCGGTACCCGCCAGCTTCGATCCCGCACCGCCGTTTGTGGCTGCGGCGCCGGCGGCTGTGCCGCCGACTGCTGGCCCGCCGGCCGTTGACCCGCTGCCCGCGGACACCTCCTCGCCCTTCGACTTCATGCTGGCCCGTGACGCATCCCCGGCACCTGCAGCCGCTCAGGTTCCCGAATCTTCGGACAGCCCGCAGTTCGCAGACACCCCGCAGTTCTCCGACTCGCCACAGTTCTCCGGGTTTGCGCAGTCGCCCGAGTCCCAGCCGTTCGTGGAAGCGACCCCGCCCGCCGCCAGCCAGCCCGTCGCCAGCCCGCCCCCGCTGGAACAGTCGCCGCCGGAACAGTCGCCGTTCGAGCAACTGCTGCAGCCCGGTGCCGCCGCCTTCCCGGTAGATCCGGTACAGCCCACCGCACCGTTCGCTCCCACGTTCGATGCTGCCGGCTTCGGCCAGAACTGGGCGACCGCGCCCGCGCCGAAAATGGAGGACGCCTACTTCCCGCCGCGCGGGGAGCAGCCATACGTGCCGATGGTCAATCCGAAGACGACCTACCCGCAGGCCGCGCAGGAGGTCGAGCCCGGCGCCGTCTCCACCCCTGCGATCTGGATCTACGCGGTTCTGCCGGTGTTGCACGTCGCTCTGGCCTGGTTCGTCATCGAGAAGCTCAAGCTCTCCGACCTGGGCACGCTTCGCTGGGCCATCATCGCCGGGCCGATCGTCATCTACCTCATTCTCGCCGCCGTCGATCGCCGTGTGCTGGTCTCCAGAGGTCACGTGCACCTCGCTTCCCCGCTCCTCGCGCTCCTGCCTCCGCTCTACCTCGGTATCCGTGCCGCGCGTATGGGTGCACGAGCTGTTGCTCCCGCGATCGTCTGGCTGCTGCTGCAGGCGGCCGGAATCGCGGTGCTCGTGCTTCTGTTCCCCGCCGTGGTCACGCAGCTCACGTCGGCTGATGTGTCGAGTGCGCCGACCATCCAGCCGCTGCCGACCGCCGCGGCTCACGTGCTCACCCCGGCCGAACGGGCAACCCTGCTGACGCCGGCGGGCATGGCTGCCGAGCTGAAGTCCGAGTTCGCGAGCAAGGGTGTCTCCCTGACGTCGGTGACCTGCCCACCGCTGGCCAACACGACGGACGGCACGCAGGTGACCTGCCTCGGCGTTCTCCCGATCTCAAAGCTCGACATCCTCCTCTCCGTCGACAATGTGAACACGCTCGCCGCCTGGGACATCATCAGCAGCGTGCCCCACCAGGGCGACTAG
>JAODAT010000082.1 GCA_025463565.1 Microbacteriaceae bacterium | reverse complement strand
CAACTCCGCGTCGTCGCGGGCCTCACCGTCCTGAAAGGGGAACTCGCATGAGCGACACCGTCATCACGCACGACTTCGAGGCGCCCAATGCCTTTACCCAGGCCGAGCTCGGGTGGGAGGCCTGGCTTGAGCCGCTCGCGGTCGAGGAGCTGACCGAACGGCACTGGACCGGGCTGGTCGACAAGGGGCGGGCCAACAGTCCGTACTTCCGGCTGCTCGCTCGCGACCCCGACATTCTTGGCGCCCGCACTCGCACAGACAACGACATCTTCTACAACGAGAAGGGCGGCCTCCCGCGCGCCCTGCGCGAGCTCTCCGCGGCGAGTGCGTCCCGCACAAACGGCTGCATTTTCTGCGCGTCGGTGCACTCCCGTTTCGCAACTCACCACTCCAAGAAATTCGACGACGTCCAGCGGTTGCTCGACGAAGGCACCTCAGCACAGCAGGATGATCCACAGTGGCGAGCAGTCATCGACGCGTCCGTCGCGCTCACCGAAACGCCGGGTGAATTCAGCGCCGACAACGTTCGACAGCTCAGGGAAGCCGGACTCGACGACCTCGCGATCAGCGACGCCATCCACGGCGCCGCGTTCTTCAACTGGGCGAACCGTTTGATGCTCTCGCTGGGCGAGCCCACTCCGCCCAAGCAGTCCTGATCGAGCACGTCGGCCCGTGACACGTTTACGAAATGTTGATGAGTGAAGCTGTCGTTGTGACTTACGACGAGCCCGTCTCGCCCCAGGAGTTCCGGGGCGGGCGCTCGTCGGTCAAGTGGACCCGATATCCCTCCGACGTGATCCCGTTGTCCGTCGCCGAGATGGACTTCGCCATTGCCGAGCCGATCGCAGGCACGCTCATCGAGCGGGTGAAGGCGTCCGACTTCGGGTACATCGATTCCCCTGGGCCGCTGGCCGGCGCGTTCGCCGACTTCGCCGAACGACGGTGGGGATGGTCGATCGACCGCTCGGCCGTGCGAGTGACCACCGACGTCAGCACGGCAATCGTCGAAACACTCCGCTACGGGATCCCAGCCGGCGGCACCGTCGTCATCAATCCGCCGGTGTACACCGCGTTCTACGAGCTCATCGACGAAGCGGGCGCCGTTCGACGGGATGTGCCGCTGGTCGTCGACGGCACCACCTGGTCGATGGATCTCGTCGGCCTCGAGCGCGCATTCGCTGACGGCGCCGACGCGCTGCTGCTCTGCAACCCGCAGAACCCTGTCGGCCACGTGTTCGACGAGACCACCCTGGCTGAGGTGGCGAGGCTGGCTGCGGTCTACGACGTGCTCGTCATCAGCGACGAGGTGCACGCGCCGCTGACCCACCCGACCGCGACCTTCGTGCCATTCCTCTCCATTGCGGGTTCCGCAGGTGCCCGTTCGATCTGCGTGACGTCGGCGAGCAAGGGCTGGAACCTTGCGGGCGTGAAATGCGCGCTTCTGGTGGGGGGTGATGAGCGCTCACTCGCCGTACTCGACAGTTTCCCCGACGAAGTCACCTGCCGCACCAGCATCCTCGGCCTTCACGCCAATGTCACCGCGTTCTCCACGATCACCTGGCTCGACGACACCATTCGCAAGATCGTGGCCAACGACCAGCTGCTCGCTCGGCTGCTTCGCGACAAGCTGCCTGACGCGATCTATCACCGTCCCGCGGCGAGCTACCTGGGCTGGATTGACCTACGCGCGTACGGACTCGGCCTCGACACGGCGGAAATCCTGATCGAGTCAGCCCGAGTCGCCCTGAACGCGGGTCACAACTACGGCGCGGCCTACGACGGCTTTGTGCGAATCAACATCGCGTGCGACGCGATTCTGCTCATCGAGGCGGTTGGACGCATCAGCCGCTTCCTGCATCACCGGGACGGCTGAACGGTGCGGGGCGCTTTTCCTCTCACAGGACGACATCGGCGCCCCGGCCTCAGTTGATCGTCGTACTGCGTCGCTCGATCAAGACGACGTCGCGCCACTGTCCCGCGTATGGTCCATATGTCATCTTGCCGACGCGTTCCCGTGTTCCGACATCCCGAAATCCGAGCTCGTGGTGCAGCGCCATGCTCGACGCGTTCTCGGGAAATACGCCGGACTGCACTGTCCAGATTCCGGCGGTTTCCGACGCCTCGAGGAACGTGCGGAGCAGTTGCTTGCCGACGCCTCGGCCGCGGGCTTCTTCGGCGACATAGACGGAGTGCTCGAGAACTCCCTCGTAGACGCAGCGCGACGAGGTGCGACTGGCGGCGGCCCACCCAACAACGTTGCCATGGTCGACCGCGACGAGCCTGGGGCTGATGACCTTTCCGCGGTCGAAGTCTTCCCAGCTGGGCGGGTCTTCTTCAAACGTGGCGTTGCCGGTCGCGATCCCTTCGCGGTAGATGCGCTCGACGGTGGGCCAGTCGTCTGCGGCCATCGGGCGGATCGTGATGCTCATGTGCTGGGTCCTTCCGTCGTTGCAGTGCTGGGTTTCGTGGTGAGCAGTCGGACGAGCGCGTATCCGATCGCACCACCGACGAGCTGGGCGCCGATGAACCCGGCGACCCCGCTCGGGGCGATACCGGTGAAACTGTTAGTGAAGATCCTGCCGATGGTGATCGCGGGATTCGCAAAACTCGTCGAGCTGGTGAAGAAGTACGCGGCGCCGATGTACGCGCCGACGGCGATCGGAGCGAAACGTTCGAGCCCTTGTCGGGCGAGCAGGAACACGACGAGCACCAGTCCCGCGGTGGCGACGATCTCGCCGAGGAGGTGGCTGGCGCTGGATCGTTCGGTCGTGCTGACCGTTACGGCCGCGTGCCCGAACATCAGGTTGGCAAGCACTGTGCCCGCGATGCAGCCGATGACCTGCATCGGGATGTAGGTGAGAGTGTCGATCCACGGCCGTCTGCCGAGGAGACTGTCCAGGAGAGAGATCACCGGGTTCAGGTGCGCGCCGCTGATGGGAGACAGCACCAGGATGATGACGGCCAGACCCAGCGCGGTAGCGATGGCGTTCTCCGCAAGCTCCAGGCCGACCTGCCCGGGCGAGAGTGATTGTGCAGCGATGCCCGACCCGACGACCACTGCAGCGAGAAGCACCGTTCCGAGAAACTCTGCGAGCAGGCGCCGGGGACGAGACGGCACGGTTCAGACCGTGACCAGGAGTCGCGCAACCCCGTCGAGAGCCCCCGGAACCAGTGCGTAGTAAGCCCAGGTGCCCCGCTTCGAGCGAGTGAGGTAGCCGGCGTCGACCAGGATCTTCAAGTGGTGGGAGACCGTCGGCTGCCCAAGGCCGAGGGGCTCGGTCAGGTCGCACACGCACGCCTCGGCGTCTTCGTGGGCGGCCACCATAGAGATGATCCGCAGCCGGGCCGGGTCGGCGAGTGCCTTCAACGAGGAGGCGAGGTTGATGGCGTTCTCTTCGGTGATCGCCTCGCGGGTCAGCGGCCCACAGCACGCGGTGACGTCCCGCACGGGAAGAAGTTCCATCAGGCTCATGGGTCGATTCTGACATATACATTGACAAACGTCGATGGACTAAGGATTCTTATATCGATAGTCGTCAATGTATGAAGGAGTGTCCGTTGGGCGAGAAACCGCGTGTGCTGTTCGTGTGCATCCACAACGCCGGCCGCAGCCAGATGGCAGCTGGCTATGCGAGTGCGCTGTCGGGCGGCGCCATCGAAGTACGTTCCGGAGGCTCCGAACCGGGCAATGAGATCAACCCCGTGGCCATCGCTGCGATGGCCGAGGATGGCATCGACATCTCGCAGGGCGTTCCCCAACTGATGACAACAGAGGCCGTTCGCGACTCCGACGTCGTCATCACGATGGGCTGCGGTGACGTGTGCCCGATATTTCCCGGCAAGCGATACGAAGACTGGGAGCTCACTGACCCGAGCGGACTTCCCATCGACCAGGTGCGTCCCATTCGCGACGAGATCAAGACGCGCGTCCACGCTCTGCTGGCGGAGCTCTTACCGGCCTGAATTTTTCCTATTCTTGCGGGAGGGGGTGATCACATGACCGGAGACGACGAATGCTGCCCCGACATCGGCTGCTGCTGACCTGACCGCAGCGCGTGCCGGTGGTCGGGCAAGAATGCATGGCTAGAGGATGCAGGTTCGCAAAATGATCGTCAAGCGGAGCGTTCGGGGCTCACCACCGACGGCACTTCCTGTCGCCGAGCGATCACCGGCGCGAGCAACCCCGCGGTCACAAACACGGCCGCCGCGATCGCCCAGCCCATGACGCCGTGGGTGACGACCTGGGTCGCTAGGTAGGGCCCGGCCACGCCCGCCGCGCTGCTCACCAGCGTGAAGGCGCCGAGGAATTCCGCCTGCCGACCGTCGGGCGCGAGGGCGTACGACATCCCCCACTGGCCGGCCGACGACAGCAGTTCCGCCGCGGTGAGCGCGACGACGGCGGCGATCAGCACGATGATCGCGGGAACGATACCGAAGAATGCCGATGCCGCGAAGAACAGGCACCCGGCGACCAGGGCGAAGCCGGCCCGACGATTCGCCCGCGCCGCACCGATCACCGTTTCGGAGCCCCGGCTCGCCCGCACCTGGAACGCGATTGCCAGCCCGGTGTTGATGAGCAGCAGCACGGCGATGATCCAGCGGGGCGCGCTCGTGTTCTCGGAGACCTGCAGGGGCAGGCCCACCTCGAGCAGCGAGGCGCTCGCGTAGAGCACGCCGCAGCAGAGCGCCGCCGCGACGATGCGCGGGGTGAACATGAGCGCCTGCCGCTGGTGGGCCGTCTTGTCGGCGGGCGGCATCGGGATGCGGCTGAAGAGGAAGGCCGCGACGAGAAACGATGCCGCGTTGCCCCAGACCAGGACCGCGTAGGCGAGCTCGCTGCCGATCGCGAGCGCGGCGCCCGCGCCGAGCACACCCACGCTGAAGCCGACGTTCAGTACAGCCCGGTTGTATGCAGAGACCCTGACTCGCTCCTCGCCGGTCGCGAACAACGAGATGGCCGCCCGCCGGGCTGGCCGCGCTGCGCCCTCCGTGAGGGCGATGCCGCAGACGACAACGAGGAACGCCCAGTGACTCGAGACGAACGGGAAGACGACGAACAGCGCGGCCTGCGCCACGTAGAGGGGAACGAGCGCGCGCTTCGGGCCGATGCGATCGGAAAGCCGGCCACCGGGGAGGCCGGCGAGGAGGCCCACCACTGCGGCGACGGTCAGACCAAGCCCGACGAACGATGGAGAGAACCCGAGGATGCGCGTGAAGAACAGCACCGAGCCGGTTCCGTACAGCCCGAAGCCCACGGAGTCGACCAGCGTCATCAACGCGTAAACGCGCAGCGGGCCGGCCGACGGGATCAGTGCCATGGGCACAGTCAAGCATGAGCGCTCAGAGCGGATCTCTCACTCGTCCACGCTCCGCTGCAGGTGGTGCGGCACGGTCAGCTCTTCGACTTGCGCTGTTTCGCCTTGATCACCGACTGGATGCGCACCCACAGGTCGCTGTACGCGAGCGAGGCGGCGGTGTTCGGGGCATAGACCCCGACCGGTCGACGCTCGATTCCCATCCGCTCGATGACAACAGTCCCGGGTACGACGATGTTCGTGACGCCGGAATGCGAACGCGGGATGGCGATGACGGAGTCCCGGTGGATCGCCTTACGCCGGTCGACCATGGAGAGGAACGCCAGAAGCGGTGGCTTGCTGTCGGAGGCGCGCACGATCTCCTCCACCTGCTCCAGCGCGCGCACCGAGAGCGGCGACGGCACGAGCGGCATGACCACGAGATCGGAGGCGAGGATCGCGTTCTCCGCGACCAGTGAGGATCCGGGCGGGCAGTCGAGAATGACGACGTCGTAGTCGCGGCCGACGATGTCGAGGGCGGCCCGGATCCTGCCGGTCGAGTTCTTCGCGTGGTCTAGTACCAGGTCCAGTTCGCGGTAGCTGTCGTCGGCGGGAAGCACGTCGATGTGATCGAAGCCTGTGTGCCGAATCGCCGCGCTGATCGAGGAGTTCTTGCCGCCGACCAGAGCCTCGACCCCGCCCTTGAGTTTCGGCTTCACGTTCAACAAAAAGGTGGCGGCACCCTGTGGATCGAGATCCCAGAGCAGCACACGAAAGTCGCGTGATGCCTCCCACGCCAGATTGACGGCGGCGGTCGTCTTGCCCACCCCGCCTTTCGTGCTGTACAGGGCCAGTACTTTCATGTCGGAGCCCATCTATTTCTCCAATTTTTCGGCAAGCGTGCCACATCAACATGAACACGGTGTCGGTCCGGCAGTTTCTTCGAGGTGAATGGTCACCATCGCGGCGTATTCTGCGGGAAGACAGGAGACCACATCATGCCAAGCATCGCCACCTCTACCTTGCTCTCTGCCGGGCCCGTTCTCTTCGCTCCGGACACCTCATCCGGCGGAACCGCAGTGCTGTTCGCGGCGGATGTCGCTCGAGCGGCCATCGTTGCCTTCGAACTTCCTGCGGAGGCGCCGTCTGACTCCGCAGTCACGGTGGAGCACCTGGGCACGAAGGTCGCCACTCTGCTCGGCGTCGAGCGTGCGGATGCCGTCATCCGCGGCATGGCTGTTCATCCCGTTTCGCACGCCGTCTATTTGTCGATCGCGCGCGGCCGCGGTGCCGAGGCCGGCCCGGCCATCGTGCGAGTGGGAACGGACGGAAGCCTGAGCGTCGTCGAACTCGAGGACCTTCCCTCCACGTCGTTCGCGCTGGATGACGCCCCGGCCGCCGACGACGAGCGCCTGGACCACTGGCTCGACGGCTCCGACCCGAGCTCGCAGCCGCGCGAGATCCATGGCGTGACGTTGAACATCGCGCAGGTTCCTGTTCAGCGGTCGTCGATCACCGGGCTCGCGTGGGTGGGCGGCACGCTGTTCGTCGCCGGTCTCAGCAACGAGGAGTTCAGTTCCCGGCTGCGCCAGATCGCATATCCATTCGACGGGACGGCGACAGAAACCTCGGTCGAGATCTTCCACGTCGACCACGGCAAGTACGAGACCCAGTCGCCGATTCGCGCCCTCACCTCCTTTGACAACGGTAGGAGCATCCTCGCCAGCTATACCTGCACTCCGGTGGTGCAGTTCTCGCTCGACCAGCTGACCGGCGAGAGTCTCGTGCGAGGGCGCACGGTTGCGGAACTCGGCCCGATGAACCAGCCGTTCAGCCTGGTCTCCTACGACCGTGACGGTGAAGAATTCCTGTTGGTCTCCAACACGCGACACCCGCTGTTGAAGATTCCGGCGGCGTCGATCGCGGTGCAGGATGCGCTTACCGTGCCGATGTCCGAGCCGGATCATTCCCTGGGCATCCCGCGCGAGAATCTCGATCACCCCGGCGTCACCTGGATGGCCAACCTCGACCGCGGCAGCATCGTGGTCGTTCAGGATGACGGGGTCGACACCGCGCTCCGCACGTTCCGCGCGGCCGACCTCTGAGCGTGTAAGAAGCTGAACAACGCGGAGTGGCGCGACGGCGTCATCGTCGTTCGAGACACCGACCCTGCGCAAAAACTGGCGGTCGTTCCGGCCGGCGCGCTGAGCCTCGACGCTGACGCCGTGACCACGGCCGGGTCGTGGGAGATCTCCGAGGATGCCGCCCGATTCACGCCGCGGTTCGCGGCCGCACCCGGAACTCGCTACGTCGTCATCGGGCGGGAGCCTGGGCAGGCATGGCGGGAAGTGGCCAGGGTCGCGGTGCCCGAGTCCGACCGGGTGTCGAGCACCATCGTCGAAACCATCGAGCCCTCGGTGAACTCCGTGCCGGCGAACCTGCTGCGTTTCGCCGTGAACTTCTCCGCGCCGATAGAGGAGGGCTCCGCAACGGCGCATGTCCGGCTGGTCGATGAGACCGGCGCCATCCTCGCCGGAGCGCTGCTCGAGATGCCGCCGGAGCTGTGGGATCGCGACCGCCGGCGCCTCACCGTGCTGCTCGAACCCGGTCGCATCAAGCGCGGTCTCCGGCCCAATGCTGAGGCGGGGCCGCCGCTTCGCGAGGGCGGTACCGTCACGCTCGTCGTCGCTGCCGGCATCCGCGACGCCGAAGGGTCGCCGCTGGTGAGCGAAGCACGGCGCACCTGCCGCGTCGGCGCGCCGATCCGTTCGCGCATCGATCCCACCAAGTGGGACGTGCGCTGGCCGTCCAACCCGTCGGAGCCCCTGGTGGTGAGTTTCGATCGCCCGCTCGACCGCGCACTCGTGCAGCGCTACGTCCGTGTACTCGATCGTGGTGGTAACCCGGTGGCAGGCCAGGGCTCGCTCGACAACGAGGTGCAGCGGTGGACCTTCACGCCCGCAGTCGCCGAAGAGCTCACGATCCACGTCGATGCGCGCCTTGAAGACCTCGCCGGAAACTCGGTGCGCCGGGTCTTCGATCGTGATCTGCACCTCGCGGAGGACGACGGAATCAATGCCGCCGAGGTGGTGCTCACTCGCTAGCTGTTCGTTTCATGCAAGGGGGTCGACAGATCTCCGCCGCTGCCTACAGTGCTGGTCATGCCGCCGGCCGTCACCCTGATCAGCTACAACCTGTGGCAGTCACGCGGCCAGCGGGAGCTCCCAAGCCTCGTTTCGGAGCACCAGCCCGATCTGCTGTGCCTGCAGGAGACAGCGAGCTTCTCGCTTCCCGCTCGTATCGGCGGGTTACGGCTGGCCGCGACCACGAAATCGAACCCGTTCAGAGTCGCGCTCTATGTGCGCGAAGATCGGTTCGACATCGTGGCGGCGCGCTCATTCCGGCTGTGGAGGTCCGTTCACGATCGCCTGCTTCACTACACGGGAGAGCGTCTTGCGGCGGCTCACCTGCACGACCGTCTCGCCGATCGTGATCTCGTCGTCGGCTCGCTTCATGCAACGCCGTTGACCGACCCCAACGTGTCGAGGCTGCGCCAGGTCTGGGATGCCCATACGCACCTGCGCGGTTTCGGCGCCGGTCTTCCGATCGTGATGGCGGGAGATTTCAACTTTCCTGTGCTGAGCAGCGTGCTCCGCGTTGCGGTTGCGATGCAGGGCTTTCGTCTCGCCCGCAGCGAGACCGGCACCTACCAGCACTTCACGCGCTCCTATCTGCGCGGGTCATTCGATCTCGCGACGACCGCTGGTCTCGTGGTCGACGAGATCGTCACGTTGCCGCAGCGCGCGTCGGATCACAAGCCGATCCTGATGACGTTCCGGTATTCAGGCGCTCTTCGCGCCGCGGAACGTCACGGCTGAGGTGATCGCGAGCACCACGACCGCGATCGCGTCGACAATGACCGTTTCCGGCACGAGCGTGAACGTCCAGGTCTCGGTGATGCCGAACAGGCCGACCGTGAGGGCGAGCACGAGCGCGAGGAGGCTCGCGATGGCGAACAGAAGGCCCAGGACGGTCGTGACTTTCCGCAGCCTTCCGCGCGCCGCCAGCATCCCGACTCCGAGCACGATGCCGGCGATCGCGTTGAGAATGAAGAGCACGCCAAGCGTGCCGCCGACCCCGTCGAAGACGAGGAAGAGATGGATGCCGCCGATCGCGAAGAGCACGATCGCACTGATTATTCGCATGACCCGAGCCATATGCCTGCCTGCTTTCGATTCGGGCCCCCGTCGATGGGGGCCTCGTTAAGACAACGGCAAGGCGATGTGAAAGGTTCAGCGGGTCCAGAGGTACGGCGTCGTCGTGGAGACCCTGATCAGCCCGGATCGTTCAAGAATCGGGCGCGAGTACTCGGTCGAGTCGCTGTTGATAAGTGTCTTGCCCATGGCGATGGCCGAGCGGGCGCGGGCGGCGGTCAGGGCGCGATAGATTCCCTTGCCGCGCCACCCCTCGCGGGTCGCGCCACCCCAGATGCCGGCGAAGTCGGAGTCCGGCACCGGTTCGAGGCGGCCCGCCGTCACGATCTCGCCGTCGGCCTCGGCGACCCAGAGCTCCATCCCGTCTCCTCGAGCGAGCCGCTTGAGCAGCGCGTCGGATTCGTCGCTGAACGGGCCGCCGAAGACCTCGTCCTGCATCGCGCTCATCGCGCGAACGTCCGCATCATCGGTCACCTTCCGCAGGGTGACGCCGTCTGGCAGCGGCAGGTTGACCGCCAGGTTCGCTGCCTCACCGATCATGATGGACTCCGTCTCATCCGGGACGAAGCCGTTCTCCAGCAGCGCTTGGTGCAGCCCGGGCGCGACATCGTGCCCGCGCGTCTTCCATTCGACCCGCGTGATGCCCGGGTCGGATCGGTAATGCTCCAGGGCTTCCGGCACGAGCTGCGGAAAGTCCAACTCCCCGAGAGCCTGGTAGGTGATGAAGCCGCGTCCGCCCGAAAAGGTCACGAGCCGCAGCGGCCCCAGCAGGGTGACGGCGACGGCGCTCGGAGTCTCCGCCGCGGCGCGGAGCTGCGCGTCATAGGCCGCCAGGAGTCGCGCTCGGGTTGCTGCTTCATCGTCGGTCATCACCCCAGTCTGGCGCTCGCCGACGGAAGAGGAAATATCCACGGACTGGCAGTCC
>JAODAT010000035.1 GCA_025463565.1 Microbacteriaceae bacterium | reverse complement strand
CTGATCGCGCAGCTCGCCGTAGCTGAGTTGGGTGACCGTGCCGTCCTCCGCCTCGTGCACGAGCGCAGGCGCCGACGGGTCCCACCGGCTGAGGCAGGCGTCGACGATGTTCATGGTCGAGCCGGTGAACCATTCCGGATGCTCGATGCCGCCCGACAGGTCGACAACCGACTCGTAAGGGGTGCGGAACGGCAGCCCGAGGTCGTTCACCACCGCATCCCAGTACCAGCCGATGTCGGCGACGGACCGTGCCCGCAGCTCGTCGAGCGTGTCGATGCCGTGTGACCGGCCGAGCCGGGTGACGTTCGCGTTCTCGATGTAGTCGGTGGTGGGGGTCCAGCTGTATTCGCTCACTTCGCGCTCCTGGGCATGGCAAGCATCCGTTCGGCGATGATGTTGCGCTGGATGAAGGTTGAGCCGCCCGCGATCGCCGTGCCACGCGACTGGTAAGCGAGCCGCTGCCAGCGGTTGCTGGTCGGGTCGGCCTCGAGCTGGCCGCCGAGCGGCGCGAGCGAGAGGCGGAAGTCGGCGAGGTCTTCCACCAGCGGGCAGAAGTAAAGCTTGCCGATCGATGTCACCGCGCCGGGCGCGCTGTCGGTGGCAAGTGCCACCACACGCTGGCCGATGAGGTAGTGGATGAGGGAGCGGCCATAGAGGTCGGCGACCGTGTCGCGCACCCGCGGGCCGGCGCCGAGTGGGCGGCCCGCGGCATCCGTCGCTTCGCGCACGTCGGCGATGATGTCGCGCACCGCTCGCTGCGTGTTCACCCGACCGGTGGCGATGGCCACACGCTCGTAGCCGAGGGTGGCCATCGCGATCGGCCAGCCGCCATCGACGGTGCCGACCAGGTTGGCGTCGGGCACGAAGACGTCGTCGAGGAACACCTCGTTGAACTCGGCCTCACCGAGCATGTGGGCGAGCGGTCGCACCGTGACTCCTGGCGTATCCATCGGCAGGATGAAATAGCTGATGCCTTTGTGTCGCGGCTCGGTGCCGGTGCGGGCAAGCAGGATCGCGAAGGAGGCGATGTGGGCGCGGCTGGTCCAGATCTTCTGGCCCTGCACGATCCAGCCGCCATCGGTCTTCGTCGCTTTCGTGCGAAGCGAGGCGAGGTCGGAGCCGGCCTCGGGCTCGGAGAACAGCTGGCACCAGATCTCGTCACCCTCGAGGATGGGGCGCAGGTAGCGCTCCTTCTGCTCGTCGGTGCCGAAGTCGATGATGGTGGGACCGGCGAAGTCTTCGCCGATGATGTTCAGGCGCTCGGGCGCCCCGGCGTCGTCGAGCTCTTCGGAGAAGATGGCCCGGATGTTCGGATCGACCCCGCGACCCCCGTACCGTTCGGGCCAGTAGAGTCCCGCGTAGCCGCCGTCGTAGAGGGCGCGTTGCCACTGCTTCCAGAACGGCACCTTGTCGACCAGGTCGGCGGGTTCCGGCCAGGGCAGGCCCGGCAGGGTGGCGTCGAGCCACTCGCGTGCGGTCTTTCGAAATCGCGCCTCGTCGGGCGAATCCGTGAGGTTCATGCCTAAATGATACTATTGGTCTGACCAAATAGAGCAATGCTTGTGTGAGATGCGGAGAGGATTCGATGAAGCCAGGCGACATCCTCGACGTCGTCGAGTTCCCCGTCGAGCAGGGCAAGATCCGCGAATTCGCGCACGCCACATTCACGGAAGACGCCGTTCATTCGGCGGGGCCTGACTCGCTCGCCACCCTCACCCACTCGGTCGTCACTGGCCACTATCGTGACCAGAGTGCGTTCGTCTCGGCGCTCGGCCTCGATATCTCCCGCGTCGTCGTCGGCTCTGTCTCGTGGGAGTACCGCCGCCCCTTGGCCACCGGTGACCAGCTGGTTGCAACACGGCGCATCGAGAGCGACGAGACCCGCCGCGGCATGAGATTCGTCACGCTGGCGACGGAGTTCACCGATGCCGCGGGCGACCTTGTGCTGGTGCAGCGCGAGGTACTGATCGAGAGGGGTGCGGCATGAGAGCGCCGATCGCCCTGGTGGTGGATGACGCCCCCGCCCCGCGCGAGCTCGGCCCGGTCACGCAGACCGACATCGTGCGTTTCGCCGGGGCCGGCGGCGACTTCAACCCCCTGCATCACGACCCGGCCGCCGCCGTGGCCGCCGGTTTTGCGGGCGTGATTGCGATGGGCCAGTTTCAGGCCGGTGCTCTCGCCGGGCTGCTCTCCGACTGGGTGGGCGTCGAGCGCGTTCGTTCGTTCTCCGTGCGATTCCTCTCGCCGGTGTCGATCAGCGACAGGATCACCCTCACTGCACGGGTGGTCGCGATCGATGAGGGGCTGGCGACGATCGAACTGCTGGCCGCGGTGGGCGATCGGTCCGTCGTCAGCGGGACGGCATCCGTCAGCGCATAGTCCACTCGGGCGTGCGCTTCTCCCGGAAGGCGGCGACGCCCTCGCGCATGTCGGACGTCCCGAACGCCTTCGCGAGTTCGCGCTGCATCGTGTCGAGCGCATCCGGCAGGGCGAGGTCGCGGGTCGCATCGATGGCGTTCTTGCCGAGCCGCATCAGGAGCGGCGACTTCGACGCCACGATTCTCGCCCATTCGAGCACCTGCTGGTCGAACTGATCCGCCGTCACTACGCGGTTGACGAAGCCGATCGCCTTTCCCTCCTCGGCGGTCACCGGCTCGCCGATCATCATCAGCTCGTTAGCTTTCATCCGGTTGATATTGCGATAGATCAGCGCGGAGATCATGAACGGGAATACCCCGACATTGATCTCCGGGCAGCCGAACCGCACGCCCTCCCGGGCGATGACCAGGTCGCAGGCGAGCGCGATACCGAACGCACCGGCGAGCACGTCGCCGTTCGCGGCGCAGATCACCGGCTTGCCGAGGCCGCCGATGAGCCGATAGAGCCGAGGGAAGCGGCCGAGGCCCTCGAATTTCTCCTCAGCGGATCGGTCGTCGCTGAATGCCTTGAGATCGCCGCCGGCCGAGAAGATCCTCTCGTGCGAGGAGGTGATCACGACGACCCGCACCTCGTCATCCGCGCGCGCGGCCTCGAGGCCGGCGAGCAGCTGGTCGAGCAGGTCGTCGCTGAGCGCGTTCCTGGTCTCGGGCTGGTCGAGGGTCAGGTAGACGATACCCGGCACGGGCGCCTCGTATCGGACGAGTGTTCGTTTCATGGAGTGATCCCTATTCGTTGCTGAGCACGATCTTGCCGATCGCGCTCCCCGATTCGAGCCGCTCATGGGCGGTTGCCGCATCGTCGAGCGGGTAGACAGAGTCGATGAGCGGTGGGGCGACGGATGCCGAATCCATCAGCCCGAGGAGGCCTCGGAAGTCCCGCGCCGACCCCATCGTCGTTCCGAGCAGGTCGTACTGGCCGAAGTAGAACGGGCGCACGTCGAGCTCGGCGAGCTCCGCCCTCGACGCCCCGAGTACGACGAGCCGGCCGCCCGGCTGCAGAGCGGCGAGCGAGTCGCGCCAGGTGCCGACGGAGTCGAGCACCAGGTCGAATCCGCGGCCGGCCGGCGACATCCGTTTCGCCTCGGCCGCCCAGTCGGCGCTGTCGTAGCTCACGCCGTCCGTGGCGCCGTTGGCGATCGCCTGGTCGATCTTCTGGCGCGACGACGACGTGACGAACACGTGGGCGCCCATCGCGCTCGCCATGGCGACGGCCATCGTGGCGACCCCACCGCCGGCACCGAGAACAAGCACCGACTCGCCCGAGCGCAGGCGCCCTCGCGACACCAGTGCGCGATAGACGGTCACACCCACCAGCGGCAGCGCGGCGGCCTCGTGCCAGCCGAGTCCGGCGGGTTTCGGCAGCACGCACTCTTCGGGCACGCTGACCGCCTCCGCGTAGGTTCCGGGCGTGTGATCCCCGAGGATCTGCCATTCGTCGCCCGGCGCGCTCTCGTCGCCGCCCCACCACAGGGAGGGCAGGATGACGACTTCCTCACCGTTGTCCGCTCGCCGGCCGGCACCGTCGGCTCCGATGATGTGGGGGAGCGGCGACCGGTATTTGCCCTGGCGCACGAGAACGTCGTGCCAGTTCAGTGCGCTTGCCACGAGACGCACGGTGACCCAGCCCGGGCGATCGGACGGGTCGGGGACCGTAGCCGGCCGCAGCTCACGCGCAGCTCCGAAGGTGCTGAGGACGATGGCGTGCATGGCGGCCTCCGAAGATTTCAATGGTCAGACCATTGTAGGGTTTGATACAGGATCGGATGCGAGCGAAAGGTCACGAATGACAGACAGCGACCGGGAAACACGTCGCGCGGCGGTTACCGCGCTCGGGGATGCAATGCGCCGTGCCAGCGCCGCCCTGATCACCGAGGAGGGGCCGACCGAGCTTCTCGACGAGGCCACGGCGCTCGCCGATCGCATCACCGAACTGCTTTCGGGCAACCCGAGACCGCTCTCGCGGCTTCCCGCCACCGACGAACTGAGCATGGGCGTGCGATATTTCAGCCCGGTCACCGGGCTTGGCTCGCCGCTGGCACCACCGCTCAGCTTCGGCAGGGACGGCGACGACGTTGTCGTACGCGCCACCTTCGATGCGAGATATGAGGGCCCTCCCGGCCACATCCACGGTGGCATCACCGCGATGGTGTTCGACGAGATCCTGGGCCAGGCAGCCAACAACACTGGCCGCTGGGGCATGACGGTGGCCCTGCACGCCGACTACCGTCGCGCGCTTCCGCTCGGTGTCGAACTGGAGTTCAGGTCGCGGGTGGTCGAGATTTCGGGTCGAAAGACCCGCGTCGAAGGGACCGCGGCGCTCGCCGCGACGCCCGACGTGGTACATGTGAACGCATACGCCGTCTTCGTCGAGCCGCGCGAGGACGCGCAGCAGCGCTACTTCGGCGATCTCACCGACGCCACGGGTGCGTCGGTTCCCGCGAGGCACGGCTCCCTGATCGCGGGGCTCTAAGCCGCGCTGATCCCGCCGTTCACGCTGATCGCCTGGCCGGTGAGCCGGCCGGCCGCGGGACTCGCGAGAAACACCACCAGGTCGCCGAGGTCGTCCGCGTAGGGGACTCCGAGATGGGCCTGCTCCGCCGCCTTCGCGAACAGTCGTCCGCTGAAGCCGTCGCTCGTGATCCGGTCGCTCGACGCCGTGCCGAGCACCAGCGACGGGGTGAGCACGTTCGCGCGAATACCGTCCCGCTTGCCCTCGATCGCGATCGTGCGCGTGAACATGATGATCGCGGCCTTGCAGGCGCCGATGATCGTCTCGCCCGGAGTGGCCGTCTTGCCGGCGTCCGACGCGACGGTGATGATCACGCCACCGCGGCGCTTCGCCATGTGCGGCATCACTTCGCTCACCAGCTGCATGGTCGGCAGCAGCATCTGCTGCAGGATCGTTGCGATGCCCTCGGTCGGAATGTCTTTGAAGAGCTCGGGTCGGTTGTCGGCGACGGTCGAGACGACGAGGATGTCGATCCCGCCGAGAAGCGCTTCGGCCTCGGCGGTGATGCGGGCGGCTTCGTCAGCGCGGGTCGCGTCGCCGGCGATGAAGTGCGCATCCGCGCCGTGGCCTTCGAGGCGGGCACGCGCCTGCTCGCCGCGCTCCGCGTTGCGGGCCACGATCACGATGCGCGGCACGCCCGCGAGCACCAGCTTCTCCGCCGCGGCGAAGCCGATACCCGCGGACGCACCGACGATGAGTGCCCCGCTCTCGGCGAGAGGTTTCGGGGGCGAGATCGGTTCGGTCACAGGGAGACCGTACCCTTCGCGAAGATCTCCTTCGCGATGATGTTTTTCTGCACCTCGGCCGTGCCGTCCGCGACCAGGTAGGCCATCACATCCCGGTAGCGCTGCTGCAGCGGGAACTCGGCCGAGTACCCCAGGTTGCCGTGGATGCGCATGGCGCTCTCGATGGCATCCTTCGCCACGACCGGTCCCCACCACTTGCTCATCGACGCGAGCGAGGTGTGCGAGCGATTCTGCTGCCGCAGCCACAGCGACCGGTAGCAGACCCAGCGTGCGCCCTCGATGTAGGTGGCGTGCTCGGCGAGCTGGTGGCTGACGCCCTGGTAGTCCGTGAGGGGCTTGCCGAAGGTCTCGCGTTGGGCGGCATAGACCGCGGCCTCGGCGAGGCTCTGCTCGGCGGCGCCGAGGCAGAGCAGGCCGAGCGCCGCGCGGCTGAAGTCGAAGTGGTTCATCGCCACCTGGAATCCGCGGCCCTCATCGCCGATGAGATGCGTGTCGGGCACGAACACGTCGTCGAAGTGGATGGCGCCCCAGCCGAGCGGCAGGCAGCCCATGCCGATCATGTGGCGCAGTGACACTCCCTCAGACGCCAGGTCGACGACGAAGCAGCTCACCCCTTTCGACTTGCTCGAGCCGGGTTCGCGTGCATAGACGAGCGCGGCCGTCGCCGACATCGTCCAGCTGATCGCGCTCTTCTCGCCGTTGAGCAGCCAGCCGCCGGGCACTCGCTTCGCGGAGGTGCGCAGCGCGCTCGCGTCTGAGCCCGAGCCCGGCTCGGTGAGTGCGATCGCCAGGTTGATCTCCCCGGCGATCATCGGCGGCAGGTAGCGCTCCTGCACCTCTCGCGTGCCGTGCAGCAGCTGGGCACCGACCAGCCCGACCTGGATGGGAGCTGACGCGAGGTTCACGTCGCCGTAGGCGAGCGTCTCCGCCGCTATTCCGAGCAGCACAGGGTCGTCCTCGCCGGTGCCCCCGAACTCCTCGGGAAAACCGATGCCGAGAATTCCGAGGTCTCCGAGCTTCTTCAGTACGGGGAACGGGAAGTCGTAGCTCGCCGAGGTCTGCAGATAGTTGGGCAGCAGCTCCTTTGCGCTGAACTCCGCGAGGGTCTCCCGCAGTTGCTGCTGCTCGTCGGAGAAGTCGAAATCAAGCATGCGTTCGCAGCCACTCGATCACGTACGCGGTGATCTCGTCGCGGTTGGTCTCGTTGAAGATCTCGTGGCGCGCGCCCGGATAGACCTGAAGCGTCACGTCGGTGACCCCGGCGTCCCGGTACCGCTGCGCCAGGATGCCGACCAGCTGCCCGCCGCCGGCGAGCGGGTCATCCTGCCCGGAGACGATGAGGATCGGCAGGTCGTGTCGAACGCCCGACGGGTCGGCGAGTCGTGCAGCGGCGGTGAACAGCTGAGGAACCGTGTCGTCCGCGAGGTCGAATCCACTGAGCGGGTCGGCGACATACTTGTCCACCTCAGCCTCGTCGCGGCTGAGCCATTCGTAGCCTGTGCGGTTCTCGAATGCCGCATTGAAGGCGGTGAGCTCGACCGGTCCGTCGCCCGCCGACTCGGCGAGAGCGCCCGCGAGCACATCGAGCGCAGTGGAGCCCGACAGCACGACGCCGTGGTACAGCTCGGAGTGGTCGAGGATGACCTCCTGGGCCGCGAAGGACCCCATCGAGTGCGCGACGAGGTAGAGCGGCAGCCCGGGGTTCTCGGCGGCGATCGCGGTGCTGAACTGCACGAGGTCGGCGACGAGCGCCGGCCAGCCGGCTGCGCCGAACGAGCCGAGGGCGACTTCCGCGCTGGTCGACTCGCCATGGCCGCGGTGGTCGTTGATGTAGACGGTGTACCCGGCGTCGGTCAGGGCGGTCGCGAGCCGCTCGTAGCGGAGGGAGTGCTCGGCCACGCCGTGCGAGAGCTGCACGATGCCCTTCACGGGGGAGACGGACGTCGTCCAAAGATGGGTGCGGATGGCGAGACCATCGACGGAGGAGGGAAAAGACGACGCTGTATGTTCCATGGACCAATGATCAGACCAAAGAGGGACGGGGTCAAGTCACCTCTGGAACTTCACAGATCGAGTGCTGGTCAGTCTGCGTTACCCAC
>JAODAT010000006.1 GCA_025463565.1 Microbacteriaceae bacterium | reverse complement strand
ACCCCGATCGACTATTGATTTGCTACAACCAATATGAGATTCTATGTGAGGTTGATTTGCACCCACAGGGCGGTGGGCGTATCCCGATATTCACTAATTCTCTCCCCGAATCTTGGCCTATCGGCCTCTGCCGGGAATGGAATTTCCCTGCCTTCGCAACACATAAGGAGCACCACAGATGGACTGGCGCGACAAAGCCGCATGCCTCACCGCCGACCCCGAACTGTTCTTCCCCGTGGGGAACACCGGGCCCGCCGTCGACCAGATCGACAAGGCGAAGGCGGTCTGCGGCCGGTGCAGCGTCACCGAGATGTGCCTCCAGTACGCGCTCGAGACCAGCCAGGATTCCGGCGTCTGGGGCGGCCTGAGCGAAGACGAGCGTCGCGCGCTCAAGCGTCGCGCTGCGCGCGCCCGTCGCGCTTCCTAGGTCCAACCGCCGAAGCATAGCTTCGTCGGCGCTGGCGTCGCAGGATTGCAATGCAATCCTCATAGCTCCAGCGCGCAGCTCGACCCGCTTAAGTTAAGCGGACTTCCGCAGCCAGCCCAGCGGGATGTCGATGGTCACCTCGGTGCCGTCGCCCACCATGGTGTGCCAGTCGATCGTTCCGCTCAGTTCACCCTGGATGAGCGTGCGCACGATCTGGGTGCCCAGTCCCGACCCGACCTTGCCCTCGGGCAGCCCTGTGCCGTTGTCGCGAACGGTGACGCTCAGCGTCGTGTCCGACCGCTCGGCGATGATCTCGACGACCCCTTCGCGCCCCGCCAAGCCGTGCTCCACCGCATTGGTCACAAGCTCGGTGAGCGCGAGTGAGAGCGGGGTCGCGTACTCGCTCGGCAACACGCCGAAGCTGCCGGTGAACACCGGGTGTGCCTTCGTGCCGTGAGTCGACGCGACCTCGGCGATGAGTTTCAGTACCCGGTCGAACACCACGTCGAAGTCGACGTTCTGGTTGAGCCCCTCGCTGAGGGTGTCGTGCACGACCGCGATGGCCGCCACGCGCCGCATCGCCTGGTTGAGCGACTCGCGTGCCTCGTCGGAATGCGAGCGCCGTGCCTGGATGCGCAGTAGCGATGCCACGGTCTGCAGGTTGTTCTTCACCCGGTGGTGGATCTCCCGGATGGTCGCGTCCTTCGTGATGAGCTCTCGCTCCTGGTGCCGCAGCTCGGTGACGTCGCGGCAGAGCACGATCGCGCCGATGCGCTCCCCGCGGTCCCTGATCGGGATCGCACGCAGCGAGACCGTGACCCCGCGTGCCTCGATGTCGGTGCGCCACGGCGCTCGCCCGGTGACGACGAGCGGCAAGGATTCGTCGACGATGAGCTTTCCGGTCAGCAGCGAGGTCGTCACCTCGGCGAGAGACTCGCCCTCCAACTCACCGAGGAACCCCATCCGGTTGAACGCCGACAGGCCGTTCGGGCTGGCGAAGGTGACCGTGCCGTCGACGTCGAGCCGGAGCAGGCCGTCGGATGCCCTGGGCGCGCCCCGGCGCGGACCAGACGGCGCGCCCAGGTCGGGAAAGTCGCCGGCAGCGATCATGGCGAAGAGGTCGTTGGCACACTCATTGAAGGTGAGCTCCTGGCGACTCGGTGTGCGCGCTTCGCTCAGGTTGGTGTGCCGGGTGATGACGGCGATCGGCGACTTCGTGGTCGCCGTTCCGCCGACGGACAGCCTGCGCAACACCGGCACCGCGCGAACCCGCGTCGGCGTCTCCTCGTACCAGTCGGGGGCGGCGGAGTCGACGATCTGCGCGGAGTCGAAGGCATCCGTCACCTGCTTCATCCACTCGGGCTTGATGATCTGCCCGACGAAGTCCCGATAGAACAGGGTGGCGGAACTGGACGGCCGCGCGTGAGCTACCGCGACGAATCCGCCCTCACTGGCCGGCACCCAGAGCACGATGTCGGCGAACGCCAGGTCCGCCAGCAGCTGCCAGTCTCCGACGAGAAGGTGAAGCCATTCGACGTCCGCCTCGTCTGACCGGCCCTGGGCCAGTACGAGATCCGAGAGCGTCGACACCGGTCAAGTGTACCGAGCCCGGTTGGCGGCCCAGCCCGGTGCGTCAGCCCTTCGGCACCCGCACGATCAGCGCATCGCCCTGGCCGCCGCCGCCGCAGAGCGCGGCCGCGCCGATGCCGCCGCCGCGCCGCTTCAGCTCCAGCGCGAGGTGAAGCACCAGGCGCGCGCCCGACATCCCGATCGGGTGACCGACCGCGATCGCTCCCCCATTGACGTTGACCTTCTCGATCGGGATGCCCAACTCTGCCGCCGAGGCGAGACCGACGGCGGCGAACGCCTCGTTGATCTCGATCAGGTCGAGGTCGGCCGGCGCGATGCCCTCACGCTCGCAGGCGAGACGGATGGCGTTCGCCGGCTGTAGCTGCAGGCTCGAGTCGGGCCCGGCCACCATCCCGTGCGCGCCGACCTCTGCGAGCCACTCGATGCCTTCTGCTTCGGCCTTGTCCTTATCCATCACGACCATCGCGCATGCACCGTCCGAGATCGGCGACGCGTTGCCCGCCGTGATCGTGCCATCCGGACGGAACGCGGGGCGCAGCCCGGCGAGCGTCTCGACGGTGGTGTCGGGGCGGATGCCCTCGTCGGTGGAGATGACGATCGGGTCTCCCTTGCGCTGCGGCACGCTGAACGGAACGATCTCGTTCGAAAAGTCGCCCGCCGCGGCGAGCCGGTGCGAGCGGGCCGAGAACTCGTCCTGCGACAGGCGGCTCATGGGGTCTTTGTCGTTCACCGTCTCGGTGAGGAGGCCCATCGCCTCCGCGGTGAACGCATCCTCGAGCCCGTCGATCGCCATATGATCGACCATCGTGATCGGTCCGTACTTGGTGCCGAGCCGCGAGCCCGGCAGCAGGTGTGGCGCCTTCGACATCGACTCCATGCCGCCCGCGACGATCACGTCGAAGTCGCCGGTGCGGACGAACTGGTCGGCCAGGATGACGGCCTGGATGCCCGAAAGGCACACCTTGCTGACGGTCGTGGACGGGATGCTCATCGGGATGCCCGCGGCAACGGCCGCCTGGCGGGCGGGCAGCTGCCCCGCGCCGGCGGTCAGCACCTGGCCCATGATCACGTACTCGACATCCGCCGGCGCGACCTTCGCGCGCTCGAGCGCGGCCGCGATCGCGACCCCGCCGAGCTCTGCGGCGGTGTAGCTCGAGAGTCCGCCGAGCAGCCGACCGATGGGGGTGCGGGCTCCGGCGACGATGACTGAACCAGGCATGTGATCTGTGTCCTTTGTGTTCTTGGCCTTACTGCGGCGCCATCCGAATGGCGCCATCCATGCGGATGGTCTCCGCGTTGAGGTAGTCGTGTGCGGCGATCATGAGCACGAGCTGCGCATACTCGTCGGGGCGGGCGAGCCGGTGCGGGAAGGGAACGCTCTCCGCGAGCGACTTGTTCACTTCCTCGCCCAGGCCCGCGAGCATCGGCGTATCCACGATACCCGGCGCGATCGTGTTCACCCTGATCCCGCTGCGGGCGAGGTCCCGCGCGGCCGGCAGCGTCATCCCGACCACCCCGCCCTTGGAGGCGGAGTAGGCGATCTGGCCGACCTGGCCGTCGAACGCGGCGACGGATGCCGTATTGATGATGATGCCGCGCTGGCCGAACTCGTCGACCGGCTCGGTCTTCGCAATAACCTCCGCTGCGAGCCGGAGCACGTTGAACGTGCCGACCAGGTTGATGTTGATTGCCTTCTGGAACGTGGCCAGGTCGTGGGTGCCCTTGGAGCCGAGGATGCGCTTCGCCGGGGCGATGCCCGCACAGTTGACGACGAGGCGCAGCGGCCCGTCGGAGCCGCCGATCGTGGCCAGCGCTGCACTGACATCCTCTTCGCTGGTGACGTCGGCGCCAACCAGTCGCACTCCTTCGGGCGCGCTCGCCCCGTGCGCTTCCACCTGGGACGGCAGGTCGAGACCGATCACGGTCGCGCCGGCCGCGACGAGCGCGGCGGAGGTTGCGGCACCGAGGCCGGATGCGGCTCCCGTGACGAGCGCGGTAATGCCTGAGATTTCCATGTCGGTTCCCTAACTGGACGACGCCGTTGGTGTACGCAATATGATACGGGAGTACTGCCAATGTACCGAAACCTGCTGAATGATGCCCCATGGAGTTGGACGATATGGTGAGAGTATGACTGTTCCCACCCGCACGGCCGCGGGCTTTCGAGCAAGCCGCTGGTTCAAACTCGTCTGGATCATCCCGATTGTCATCGTAGCGATGGTTCTCATCGTGCTCGCTGCGAGGCTCTTCCGGGCTTCGGGCGCCGGCATCTCCTTCCTGCACGACTACCCGGGGCATTCCGGCCTTCCGTCGTTCGCCCCGGTCGGGTTCCCGGCCTGGCTCGAGTGGCAGCACGGGCTGAACGCGTTCTTCATCGTCTACATCATCCGTTTCGGCTGGCAGGTGCGCACGACCAAGCGTCCCGCCGCGTATTGGACCCGTAACAACCAGGGACTCATCAAAACCAAGGGTTCGCCGGTGCGGATCTCGATCGACCTGTGGGCGCACATCAGCCTCGACACCCTTTGGGTGATCAACGGCATCCTGTTCTACGTGCTCATCTTCTCGACCGGCCAGTGGGTGCGGATCATCCCCACCCGGTGGGACATCTTCCCGAACGCGATCTCCGCCGGCATCCAGTACGCGTCACTCAACTGGCCGACCGAGAACGGCTGGTCCAACTACAACGCCCTGCAGACCATCAGCTACTTCCTTGTCGTGTTCATCGCCGCCCCGGTCGCCGTGATCACCGGCATCCGCATGGCGCCCGGGTTCGCCAACAAGTTCAAACGACTCGACCGGGTCTTCCCCCTGCCGGTCGCGCGAGCCATCCACTACCCGACGATGATCTTCTTCGTCGTGTTCATCATCATCCACGTCGTGCTGGTGCTCGCCACCGGGGCGCTGAACAACCTCAACCACATGTATGCCGGCAACAACGGTTTCGGTTGGGTGGGGTTCATCATCTTCGCCGCGACCATCATCGTGATGATCGGCGCCTGGATCGCCCTCAGCCCCCTCGTGCTCCGCACCATCGCCGGCACGATGGGCAAAGTCGGGCGCTGACAGCCGGGGCTGACTTTTGGGCGTGCAACCCCTCCCCTTAGACACCTTCGTGGGCCACAATGGGCCATGCGCGGGAGGTTCCCGCCGGGAACGGAATGCAGATCGTGTCACCAACAGCTGGATCGAAGACCGCCAAAGCTAAGAAAGCCGTCGCGGCAGGCAAGGCGAAATCGTCAGCCGCAACCACGAAGCCGGCGTCGAAAGCCAAGGTCGCCCCGACGAAGTCGAGCTCTGCAAAGACCGCTTCCAAATCGGAGCTACGCAAACAGGCCGACCGCGCGCAAAAGGAACTCGACAAGCAGAAGGCGAAGGCCGCTGTCGCCGCCGAGAAGGCCAAGGCCGAGCTGAAGAAGCAGCGTGACAGGGCAGAGAAGCTCGCCGCCAAGAACCAGGCCGCCGCGGAGAAGACCGCACGCAAGCTCAAGAAGCGCCTGAAGACCGCGCTCGCGGATGCCGAATCGCTGGCCAAGGGCGGGGCGGATGACGCCGCCGAGGCAGTGAAGCACGCCGTCGACACCGTACAAGACGTCGCCGAGCACGGCGTCGCTGCGGCGCAGGGAGCCGGGGACAATGCCGCGTTGACCCTCGCGCAGCTCCGCGCCAAAGCGAAGGATCAGGGCGTCGCAGGCTACTCGCGCCTGAGCAAGGCCGACCTGCTCGACAAGGTTAAGGCGTAACCATCGTCCGCCGGCCGCGGCGCGTGGGCGCGGCGGCCGGCCTCAGGTGGGCGGGCAGAAGGTGCGTGCCGACCAGCTCGGCGACCGACGCCGTGACCGGCGACTTCGGTGCGGCATCCTGCACCGTTCGCCCGGTGAGGATCGCGGAGTCAAGCGCCGACTGGTCGTGCGGGATGACCACCGATGGGTGGATACCGCCGAACCGGTCGAGGGTCGACACCACCTGGGAGAGCGGAGCGGAGCCGATCGCGCTCGCGCGCAGCCGATTCACCACGACCACCAGCCGTTCCGGTTCGACCACGTCGACAACATCCACCCACGCGCGCAGGAAACGAGACAGGCCGACGGGGTCGGCCGACCCGACTGCCACCACCCGGTCCGCCGCGAGCAGCGCGCTGATCGTCGCGGCGTTGCGCCGCGGCGCGAACAGGTCGCTCGAGATCTCCTCGTCGTTCTCGAGGCTGGCGCCGGTGTCGAGCACGGTGAAGTCGGCCCAGGTGCGGCAGGCCGCGATGGTGGCGGCGACCCGCTCCGAAGACAACTCGGGCCATCGGCTCGGCCGTCCGATGCCGGTGAGTACCCTGAATGAGCCGCGCGGCGACGAATAGAGCTCGGCGATGCGATCCAGCTCGGTAAGGTCCAGCACACCGTTTCCCGCCAGCCGACAGGCGGCGGCGAACCCCGGCGACTCGTCGAGCAGCCCGAGCGATGGCGCAATCGCACCGCCGTGCGTATCGACATCGGCGAGCACGACCGAGAACCCGCGGGCGGCCAATTCGGCCGCGATCGAGATCGCGAGGGTGGTTCGGCCGGGGGAACCGATCGGACCCCACACGGCGATCACGCTGCCGTTGATCACGCTGCCACCGGGCACGGCGATCGCCGCCGCCCCCGACGTCCCGGCAGCAACAGCCTCCCGGCGCGCCATGCTCGCCTCGATCTCGTCGAACGACGCCTCGAGATCGACCACCTCGAACAGGCCGAGCGCCCGGGCATAGCGACGATCCGCTTCGCCCTCGACCATCGCCACCAGGCGAACCCCGCGGGCATCGGCCACGTCGACGAGCGGACGGTCGAGGTACCGGGGCTGGGCGGCCACGATCGCGACATCCACGCCATCGAGCAGTGCCCTGGCGAGTTCACCGCAGTCGGCGAAGGCGCCCGCCAGCGCATAGCCGTGACGTTCGAGCTGCGCAGCGACGCGCTCGCGAACCGACGCCGGAAGGCACAGTGCGGTTCGTTCCACCTCAGCCGCCAGAGGAGCTGCTGGCGGGGATGCTCGAGGGAACCAGCGAGATGGCCGCGGCGTTCGCCACCGCCTCGAGCATCCGCGCGGTCTTCGATCGCGATACCAACAGCTCGACCGAGGTGGACGTACCCGATGCGATGACCCCGTCGGGCTTCACCACTCGCACGACGGTGGCGGACGACGCGAGCACGGACGGGGGGCCAAACGTGCCGTCACCGGTCGCCGCGGCGGACCAGACATCCACTACAGCTCCGGGCTCGATCGACCGCGCCAATTGACCGGTCACCAGAACAACCAGCGAGGTGACGCGCAGCCCGGAGCTGGCGCCGACCGCCGACACCGGAATCAGCTCCCCCGCCTCGACCGCTCGCGTGACGACCAGGCCCGCCGAAGGCAGATCGCCGGCGGACAGGTAGCGGGCGCTGTCGTCGGGCAGTCGTGCGCTCTCTTCGACGAGATCGGAGCGATGGATGCGGTCGCCGGGGCTGAGCGCCGCCCGCGCCGCATAGAACCGCACACTGCTGTCCGCGGACGCGACCACCCAGAGCACGCCCGCCACCGAGCAGATGACGAGCACGACGCCGATCGCGAAACGCACGTCGAACCACCAGCGCTTCGAACGATCCGCCGCCGTCATGCCCTCTCCCTTGCTCTCACGAAAGCTGACGATTCCACGGCGCGACTTCGCGGCGCGAAAGTTATCCACACCACGGTCACGGCACTGGTACCCCGCGCATAATCGACTCATGACCGAGAGCGATGCGCCCGGAGGCAATCGCTTCCTCACCCTGGCCGACACCGCCGAGGTGCTGAACGTCTCGGCCAGCCAGGTCTACGCGCTCGTTCGCTCCGGCGAACTGCCGGCGATCAAAATCGGTGGCGGCGGTCACTGGCGGGTCGAGCGCTCGGTGCTCGAGTCGTACATCCAGGACAAGTACGAAGAAATCCGACGCATGAACCTGTGGAACCAGTCGGACTTCGCGAGCATCCAGGAATACTCCTTCGACCCCACCCGCCCGGACCACGAGAGCTGACACAGCCGGCCGCGAGCTATACCCGCACCATTACCAGTTCGGCGAACGGCACGATCCGGATGCCGCTGACGGCCTCCCGGCGTCTCGGCGAATCGCTGGCGTGGATGGCGAGATCGAAGTGGTCGCGGCCCACCCGGTCGATGGTTCCGTGAGCATCGCCGCTCCGAAGCTGCACCTGCACCCCGGAACGACGACGACAGAGATCCCTGAGCACGTACGACAGGCCGAGACGCACGGTGAGCCCGTTCGCGTCGGTGGCCGGCGGATCGAGGCTCGTCTCCACGATTGCGGTCTCCAGCTCAAGAGCCGAGAGGGCGGCGAGCGGAATCACGCACTGCGAGTGCCTGCTGCTGCCATCGAGAACGTCGCCCGCGAACCAGTCCCGCCCGACGGTCGAAATGTGAATGCGAATCGAGCGCGAATCGGCGAGCACGACGCTCGCCGGTGAGTCCGACGCCGAGATCGCGACCAGGCGATCGCGCAGCGTCAGCCGGCCGAGCCGCAGTCGCTCCTCCTCGGCGTGGAGATCGAGCTCCTCCGCGCCCAGTTCGTTCTCTAGCTGGGCGGCGAGATCGTCGAAGAGGTTGCTCCATCGCGCGGCGCGGCGATCAGTCATGACGCACAGACTAGGCGTCATGTTTCGAGTGAGAAACGAATTGTCCACAATCATACGATGGGGGATAGACAGCGAATGAGGCTGCTGCTTTAGTTACCGCACGGGGTTCTACCCCCGTTGTGGGGGGAACCAAACGCACGAGACGGGGCCCCAATGAGCAATGCACTCACGATCGACTATTCAGCACCCGTTCGCGGGCGGGACGACCCCGTTCTCGACACGAGGGTCATTCCGGCGAAGTTCGTGCCCGACGAATTCTTTGGGCACCAGCCGGCCGGCCGGGAGACCCTGCCGAACCCGCTCCCCCTGCTCGAAAACCTCACCACCTGCGTGATCGAGATACTGGCCGGCGCGCGAGACCTCAACCAGATCGCCCGGTGGGTGACGGATGACGTCTACCGCAACCTGCTGAAGCGGGTCGTCATCTCCGCCAGGGCACGCCGCGCGAAGGGCCAGGCCGTGTCACTTCCCACCTTCTCAATCGGGTCGACCTCGGTATGCGAACCGCGAGACGGGGTGATCGAAGCCGTCGTGATCGTGCGCGGACGCGCACGCACCCGTGCCGTCGCGATCCGACTCGAAGGGCTCGACCGTCGCTGGCGCGCTACGACGATCAGCGTGCTGTGATTACGGTTGCTGTCAGCGTCAGCGCCTGTCAGCGTCAGCGTCCGTGAACGTCAGCGACCGTCGCGCCGCTCCTGCGCCCGGCGCTCCGCACGGTTCTGCGGCGGCTGCTGGCCGTTGAGGGACTGGCCGAACGCACCACGGGTTGCCTGACCCTGTTGGCCCTGCCCCTGCTGTGCGGCCGGCTGCTGGTCCTGTTCCGATGGCGGGCGGCCGAAATTGGGGTTGACCGTGGGCGTGTCCTGCGACTGTGCTCGCGCTGTAGACGCTCGATCGAGTTGTCCACGCTGGTTGCGCACCTCGATCTCGCCGTCGGCATTCGCTGCGGTGTAGCTGAAGCGGTCGGTCGGCGCACCGGACTCGCCGAGCCCCTTGGCCGCCACCGTCGGAACGGCTGCGGTGGCTTCGCCGCCGGTCACCTCGACCTCGAGGTTGAACAGGAACCCGACCGACTCCTCGCGGATCGACCCCATCATCTGCTGGTACAGGGCGAAACCCTCGCGCTGGTACTCGACCAGCGGGTCGCGCTGCGCCATAGCGCGCAGGCCGATGCCGTCTTTGAGGTAATCCATCTCGTAGAGGTGGTCGCGCCAGCGACGGTCGATCACCGACAGCACGACGCGACGCTCGAGCTCACGCATGGCCGGTTCGCCCAGGGACTCCTCGCGGTTCTCGTACTGGATGCGGGCATCCGACAGAATCTCCGACTTGAGGAAGTCGCTCGTGAGGCGGTTACGCGAACCGGCCTCGGTGAACAGCTCGTCGATGGTGATCGAGACCGGGTACAGCGTGCGGAGCTCCGTCCACAGCGCGTCGAGATCCCAGTCGTCGGAGTGGCCCTCGGAGGTGTGCACCTCCACCACCTCGGTGATGACGTCTTCGAGGAACTTGGAGGTGCGGTCCTGCAGATCGTCGCCCTCGAGGATGTGCCGGCGGTCGCCGTAGATGGCCTCGCGCTGGCGGTTGAGAACATCGTCGTACTTGAGCACGTTCTTGCGGATCTCGGCGTTGCGTGCCTCGACCTGGCTCTGCGCGCTGCGGATGGCGCGGCTGACCACGCGAGACTCGATGGCAAGGTCGTCAGGCACGTTTCCCCTGCCCATCAGCGACTCGGCAGCGGACGAGTTGAACAGGCGCATCAGGTCGTCGGCGAGGGACAGGTAGAAGCGACTCTCGCCAGGGTCGCCCTGACGGCCCGAACGACCGCGCAGCTGGTTGTCGATGCGGCGCGACTCGTGTCGCTCGGTGCCGAGCACGTAGAGACCACCGGCCTCGACGACCTTGTCCGCCTCCTCCTGCACCAGCAGGCGCACGCGGTCGAAGACCGGCTCCCACTCCGTCTCGTACTCGTCGGGGGTGTCGATCGGGCTGAGCCCGCGGGAATTCATCTCGGCGACCGCGAGGAACTCGGCGTTGCCGCCGAGCATCACGTCGGTGCCACGGCCAGCCATGTTGGTGGCGACAGTGACCGAACCGAGCCGGCCGGCCTGGGCGACGATGGCCGCCTCGCGCGCGTGGTTCTTCGCATTCAGCACCTCGTGCTTCACGCCGCGGCGGGCGAGGAGCTTGGACAGGTACTCGCTCTTCTCGACGCTGGTGGTGCCGACGAGAACGGGCTGGCCCTTCTCGTGGCGCTTGACGATGTCTTCGACCACCTGGGCGAACTTCGACTCCTCGTTCTTGTAGACGAGGTCTGGCTGGTCGATGCGCTGCATCGGCTTGTTCGTGGGGATGCTCACCACGCCGAGCCGGTACGTGCTCATGAACTCGGCGGCCTCGGTCTCGGCCGTACCGGTCATGCCCGACAGCTTCTTGTAGAGGCGGAAGTAGTTCTGCAGTGTCACCGTGGCGAGAGTCTGGTTCTCGGCCTTGACCTCGACGCCCTCCTTGGCCTCGATCGCCTGGTGAATGCCCTCGTTGTAGCGCCGGCCGACCAGGATGCGCCCGGTGTGCTCGTCGACGATCAGCACCTCGCCGTTCATCACGACGTAGTCCTTATCTTTCTTGAACAGCGCGGCGGCCTTGATCGAGTTGTTGAGGAAGGAGATGAGCGGGGTGTTCGCCGACTCGTACAGGTTGTCGATGCCGAGGTAATCCTCGACCTTCTCGATACCGGGCTCGAGTACTCCGACGGTGCGCTTCTTCTCGTCGACCTCGTAGTCCTCCTCGGGAACGAGCCGCTTGGCCAGGTTCGCGAACTCCGCGAACCAGCGGTTCGCCTCACCGGACGCCGGCCCCGAGATGATGAGCGGCGTGCGCGCCTCGTCGATGAGGATGGAGTCCACCTCGTCGACGACGGCGAAGTTGTGCCCGCGCTGCACCATGTCGCTCGCCTGCCACGCCATGTTGTCGCGCAGGTAGTCGAAGCCGAACTCGTTGTTCGTTCCGTAGGTGATGTCCGCCTCGTACTGCTCGCGGCGCTCCTCGGGGGTCTGGCCGGACAGAATGACACCGGTCGACATCCCCAGGGCGCGGAACACGCGGCCCATCAGCTCCGACTGGTAGCTGGCGAGGTAGTCGTTGACGGTGATGACGTGAACGCCGCGCGAGGGGATGGCATTCAGGTAGGCGGCCAGGGTGGCGACGAGCGTCTTGCCCTCACCGGTCTTCATCTCGGCGATGTTGCCGAGGTGCAGCGCCGCGCCGCCCATCAACTGCACGTCGAAGTGACGCATGCCGAGCGTGCGGGAGGCCGCTTCACGAACGGCCGCGAACGCCTCGGGCAGGAGGTCTTCGAGCGACTCGCCGTTGGAGTAGCGTTCGCGGAACTCCACGGTCTCGTGGCGCAACTCTTCGTCGGTCAGTTCCCTGAAGTCGTCTTCTAGATGATTGACCGCCTGCGCGTAGCGCTCGAGCCTGCGGAGGGTTCGGCCCTCTCCGACGCGGAGGACCCTTTCGAGGACGTTGGCCACTGATAACTCCAGGTGTTCGTCAAGGCACGGTGCCGGTTGACGATTCTACCAAGCCTAGACCGTGGTCTCCCTGAAGGACCGGGCGGGGACCACTGTGCGTGGCCCCCGTCTGGGTTACCGCCTTTTGGCCTCGGCTAGCTCCGCCTGGTTGTCAAGGCCGATCACTCCGTAGTCCCAGCCCTTGCGCCGGTAGACGACGCTCGGACGGTCCGTTTCGGCGTCGATGAAGAGGTAGAAATCGTGGCCGACCAGTTCCATGAAGTAGAGCGCGTCATCCACGGTCATCGGCATGGCATCGAAGACCTTCTTGCGGATGACGACAGGGCTCCAGTCCTGCTCCTCCTCGGCGGCGTCCGCCACTATCGGGATCTCCCCGGTGGCCACACGTTCGATCACGTCGATCGACGCTGCGCGCAGGTCACCGAACCCTCCGGAGTTCGCCGCCTCGCGAAGGGACGTGGGCCGATGCTGGCCGCGATGGACCTTCTGCCGATCTTTCGCCCGTCTGAGTCGTTCGACGAGCTTGTCGAGCGCCAGATCGAATGCCACGTATTTGTCCGAGCCGGTCGCCTCGGCCCGCACCAGCGGACCCGGTCCGATCAGGGTGAGTTCGACACGGTCGTCGCCGCCCGAGCCCGCCTTGTCGCTCTTCTCGTTGTGCCGACTGGCCTTCACTTCGAATGCGAGAGCCTTATCAGCGAGGTGGGAGATCTTCTCGGCCTTCTCCGTCGCGTACGAGCGGAATCGATCCGTGATCCCCAGGCCCAGTCCGTTGATGGAGATTTCCATGGCGTACTCCTGGTTCCGAATGCGCAGCCGCCCGGTGGACCAGGCGAGAATCCGCGCCTCTTTTTGCCAACGTAGACCCGTCGACCTGTGATGTCACGGGTTTACCCAGGTTCTCTGTGGGAATTGGGAAAGAGCCTCGGCGTCGACGCGAGAACCGCAGCTCCGACGACACGGCCGCCGCCCGCGCGAACGGCCCGCGCCGCCTCGGCGAGCGTCGCACCGGTCGTCACCACGTCATCGACGAGAAGCACGCGCGCGCCGCCGAGCTCGACCTTCGCCCTCATCACGCCCTCCAGGTTCTCTGCCCGTGCCGCCCTGCCGAGCGCCTTCTGCTCGTCGCGCGGGCGTACTGACCGGAGGAGTTCGTGGGGGCCGCCGAGCCCCGCACGCCTGAGAAGCAGGCGCACCGGGTCGTACCCTCGGCGCCGGTAGGCCTGCCGGCCCACGGGTATCGCGACGATACTCAGTGCATCGCCCGGCCCCGCTGCGAGGGCGGCGGCGCGCACCGCGGTCGCGAGGGGCGCGGAGAGGGCCCAGGCGATATCCGTTCGTCCGTTCTCCTTGAACTCGAGGATGGCGTGCCGTGCGACTCCGTCGTAGGCGAGCGCCGCGCGCACAACCGTGCCGTCGGAGAGTCGCTGGATGCCGATCGTGGGCCTGAGGGCGAGGCGGCAGCCAGCGCACAGGCCGCGGTCATCCGCCCCACACCCGGCGCAGCTGACCGGCAGCACGATGGAGAGCGCATCACGCAGCACCTCGAGCAGCACGAGACCAGTGTCGTGCCCGGTTCAGCGCTGAGTGGCGATAAAACCCACCGAGACCTTGCTGCTCTGCCAGCTCGAGCCTTGGTAGGAGTAGACGAGCGAGTCGTCGCCGAGCACGCGCAGGCCCTGCTGGCCGTTGCCTCCGACGATCGACTGGGATCCCGCCAAAGCGTCACCGAGCTGCGACTGCTGGCCCCCGATGACGAACTCGGTGACGACCGACTGCGCGCCCACGCGCACGAGCGTGGCGACGGTGAGTTCGTCGACCCAGGTGAGGTCGGTCGCATCGCCCGAGGCGAGGGCGCTGTCGACCACGAGCGGTCCGATGCCGGTCGGCACGAGCTTCTGGTCGCGCAGGATCGCCGCGACCTCGAGTCGCGGTCCCGTCGAGGTAGCGAGAAGGATCGCGATCCGCGCGCCGTCTCGTGAGACCTGCAGCGACATGATCCGCGCGTCGGAGGGCAGCGAGGTGGCCACCAAATGCGGCGTGCCGCTGCTGTCGTATGCCCTCACCGCGTTCGGCTGGTCGACGGGCACCGTCCAGACGTAGCCGTCCTCATCCATGCTGGGGGCAATGAGCCCTGGGCGGTCATCGAGCATGGTCGGGGCCGCCGTCGACTTGCGAACGAGACTCACGCCGCCGGCCGTGAGAACGGCGATCGAGTTGTTGTCGGATGCCAGGGTGGCTGCTGTCGGCGCCAGCGCCACCACCTTGGTGCTGAGCTGCGGGATGGAGGCGATCTTGCCGTTCGCGTAGAAGCCGAACTCCGTCTTCTGCAGCACGAGAGCCTGACCGTCGACCTTCGGGTCGACCTGGGGCCCGTTCGAGCCGAGGTCGTCGATCGACAACGGGGCGCCCCGCACCGAGATGCTGACGCTGGAGACGGTCGCAACGGACCGCAGGCTCTCGCTCAGCTGCAGGAGCATCAGCTGGCGTTCGTGGGCGGTGGCGGTCAGAGCCTCGGCCGTGAGGTCGACGTGCGCGACGCCCGACACCACGGTGACGAGACTTCCCGCATCCGATAGCTGCGTGCCATCCGGGAATTCGGTGCGCACAGCGCCCTGCTGCCACGCGGGCGGCCCGGCAAGGAGGGCGCTGACGATGCGAGTGGGCGCTGTGCCGTTCGGGAACCAGCGCAGGTCGGGCACGAGATTCTGGCCGGTCGGATCGAGGAAGTAGAGCGAATGCTTCGCGAACAGCCGCTGGAAGGTGAGATCGGACAGCACAATGCCATTCGGGGCCGAGCTGATGCGCCACTCCTTGCCCTGCCTGGTGAAGGCGAACGGCAGGGTCGACGCCTGGTTGGTCTGCTTGTATGCGCCGGTGTTGTCGATCGTCGCCGTGGTGGTGAACGAATAGTTGATGTCGGAACTGTCCAGCGGCTCCAGCCGAGCGTCGCCGGTGCGCACCTGCACGCTCTGGGTCGGATCCCATTTAGTGGAGAAGGCGGTGCTGAGGTACTCCCGCGCCACGGCGTAACCGCCGGTGGACGACTGGAACGCCGCCACGAACCCCCTCAGGATCGCGGACGGGCTGTCGCCCTTTGCCGGGCCCTCCGGGTTCACCTCGAAGCTCGTGCCGCCGGTGCTGCCGTCGATGGCGAGCCCCTGCGACGCCGGGCCGGACGACGGGATGCTGACGCAACCGGCGAGCGCGGCCGCGAGTGCGAGCGCGCCGAGCACGGCGACGAGAGGGCGACGGCGTTCGATCATCGGGAGCCTCCCACGGGTGCCAGCTCGTCGGGCGGCAGTTCGAGCGGTGACGACACGATCGGTGTGCCGAGCTCGCGCGGAAGAGTCAGCCTGAAGCAGGTGCCCTCGCCGGGCTTCGACCAAACCTCGAGCCTGCCGTCGTGCAGTGCAGCGTCTTCGAGCGAGATCGCGAGGCCGAGACCTGTGCCGCCGATCGTGCGCTGGCGCGACGGGTCGGCGCGCCAGAACCGGTCGAAGACCCGGGAGACCTGCGCCTCGGTCATGCCGATGCCCCAGTCCCGTACCGCGATCGCAATGGCGCTCTCATTGCTGTCGACCATCACCACGATCGGACCACCCTCGCCGTGCTCGACCGCGTTCCCGAGGAGGTTTCGAAGGATGCGGCGGATGCGGCGGCCATCCACCTCCGCCTCGAAGTAGCCGCCGGGCGCGTTCACGGTCAGTTGCGACCCGCGGCCGTCGGCCAGCGGGGTCATCGCCTCCACGGCGTCCTCGACCAGGTGCACCAGGTTGGTCGGCTCGAGTTCCAGCTCGACCGCTCCCGCGTCGTAGCGACTCACTTCGAGCAGGTCGGCGAGCAGCACCTCGAAGCGCTGCACCTGGGTGTGCAGCAGTTCTGCCGTACGCGCGGTCGACGGCTCGAAGTTCTCGCGCTGGTCGTAGAGCACGTCCCCCGCCAGACGGATCGTCGTCAGGGGCGTACGCAGCTCGTGCGACACGTCGGAGACGAATCTCTGCTGCAGCCGGGAGAGGGCAGCGAGCTTGGTGATCTGCTTTTGAAGGCTGTCCGCCATTCCGTTGAAGGAACGGGCGAGCGTAGCGATCACGTCGTCGCCGCGCTCGGGTATGCGTTGCTCGAGCTGGCCCGCCGCCAGCTTCTCGCTGGTCTCCGCAGCCGTTCGGATCGGGCCGACCACCAGGCGGACCACCACCCAGGTCACGCCGCCGATCAGCACGATGAGCGCGAGGCCGCCGAGCAGCAAGGTCTGCAGCACGAAGCCGAGGGTCACCTGCTCGTCGTGCAGTGAGTAGACGAGGTAGAGCTCGTAGTTGCCCGCCGGGCCGACCTTGAGCTGTGAACCCACGACGATCGCGGGGGTGCCGCCCGACAGCGAGACCGACTGGTACTGCACATGGCTCGGGTCGGCGCGTACCCGCTCCCGCAGCGACTGCGAGACGACGTTCGGGAAGTTCGTCGTGTTGGTGGGCTGCATGATCTGCGCGGTCTGCTGGCCGGGCGAGCGCAGGATCGCGAGGCCGGTGCCGCCGGGGTTCGTGGTCGAGCTCAGCACCTTGTCTTGCACCGTCGCGTTCAGGGTGTCGAGTTCGACCGACTGGCTCGAGTCGGCCGAGGTGTCGGCGGTATCGAAGATCTCCTGCGCCAGGTTGTGCGCGCTCCTGGCTTCGTCCTGCACCTGTGCACTCTTCGAGGCGAACAGCTGATTGCCGATGCTCACCGAGATGTACCCGCCGATCACCAGCACCGCGAGCGCCGACAGCACGACCGTGATCGTCACCGTGCGGAACTGGAGCGACGTGCGCCAGAGTTTCAGCAGCCGGCCCGGCCAGCTTCGCCAGCGAAACGGAATCATGGGACCCGAATCAGACCGAGCCCGCGCGATAGCCGACGCCGCGCACGGTCATCACGATGCGCGGGTTGTCGGGGTCTTCTTCGACCTTCGCCCTCAGCCGCTGCACGTGCACGTTCACGAGGCGGGTGTCGGCCTTGTAGTGGTAGCCCCAGACCTGCTCGAGAAGCATCTCGCGGGTGAACACCTGCTGCGGCTTCAGCGCGAGGGCGAGCAGCAGCTCGAATTCAAGCGGGGTCAGGTTGATCTTGTCCGCGCCCCTGCGCACCTCGTGGCCCGCGACATCCAGCTGGAGGTCACCCACCTGAAGAACGTCGGAGCCGCCGGCCGTCGACGGGCGAAGCCGGGTGCGGATGCGGGCGACCAGTTCCTTGGGATTGAACGGCTTGACGACGTAGTCGTCAGCGCCGCTCTCGAGGCCGCGCACCACGTCGGTCGTGTCCGACTTCGCGGTGAGCATGATGATGGGGATGCCAGACTCCGCGCGGATCTCCGCGCACACCTCGATGCCGTCCTTACCGGGCAGCATGAGGTCGAGAAGCACGAGGTCGGGCCGTGAGTCGCGGAAGGCGTGCAGCGCCGAAGAACCGTCGGCACAGAAGGACGGCTCGAAGCCTTCGGAGCGCAGCACGATGCCGATCATCTCCGCGAGAGCGGTGTCGTCGTCGACGACGAGGATTCGAGCGGTCATCGTCCTGGTTCGTGATCGTGGGCCCCGGTGGGCGGCTTTCGCACAAGAGTAGTCGAGTGTGAAAGCATATGGCCGTGACCGACAACCGTGAGTGGCAGGCACCCGGCGGCATCCCCGCTCCCCCCGCGGCGGCACCGGCCCCTCCCACGGGCATGGCCAACACGCCGCCGCCGCCTCCCGGCGCGGTTTCACCACCGCCGCCCGTCGGCTGGACGCCTCCGCCCAAGCCGGGTCTCATCCCGCTTCGGCCGATGACCCTCGGCACTATCCTCGGGGCGGCGTTCCGGGTGCTGAGGCGCAATCCGCGACCCACCTTCGGCGTCGCGCTGCTCGTGGAGGGCGTCATCTTCGTGGTGAGCCTGCTGCTCATCGGTGGTACAGACATTTTCGTGCTCACCCGGATCGGGTCGGCCTCCGACCAGGACCAGCCCGCAATCGCGGCTGGCTCGGTCGCAATCGCGCTCATCGCCGCCAGCGTGCCGTTGTTGCTGTCGATCGCGGGATCGGCGTTTCTCCAGGGCATCATCGTGCTGGAGGTCTCGCGAGCAACCCTGGGAGAGAAGCAGACGCTCGGTCGCCTCTATACCCGCGGCAAAGGCCGATTCTGGGCGCTGATCGGCTACACCCTGCTGCTCGCTCTCGCGGTTGTCGTTGTGGTCGGGGTGATCGTCGGCCTGATCGTGCTGTTCGTCGCGACGCTCGGCACGGCCGGCATCGTTCTCGCCGTGCTGCTCGGTATTCTCGGGTTCCTCGCGCTCGTCGTCGCGTTCTTCTGGCTGGGAACGAAACTGTCGATGGTGCCGAGCGCGCTCATGCTCGAGCGGCTCACCATCCGCGCGGCCATCGCGCGGTCGTGGTCACTGACGAACGGGTACTTCTGGCGCACCCTGGGCATCCAGCTGCTCGTTTCGGCGATCGTCTCGGTGGCGCAGCAGGTAGTGACCACACCGCTCAGCATCGTCGTCGGTATCTTTGTGCCGCTCATCGACCCGAATGGCCAGATGAGCGGCACCACCGTTGCCGTAATCGCCGTCTTCGGGGTGCTCTCACTGGTGCTGGTCGTGGTCTTCGCCGCGATCACCGCGGTGATCAGCACCTCGACGACCGCCCTCATCTACCTCGACCTGCGAATGCGCAAGGAAGGGCTCGACCTCGATCTCGCCCGGTTCGCCGAGGCGCGCCAGGCCGGCGACACGAGCCTACCCGACCCGTACCTGCCCGCCGCGGCCTGATGATCCTCATTCCGGTTCCGTTCCAGCCGCCCGTCGATCCCGACGCCGGCACGGCACGAAACTGGCTGCTGCAGGAGCTGGCGAAGGCCGAATACCAGCAGGCGAAACCGACGTGGTTCGACCAGCTGTCGTCGGCATTCTGGAACTGGCTCAGCAACCTCAATGTGCAGTCGAACGGCATCACCCAGGGACCGATCCTGCTCGTGGTGCTGCTCGTCATCGTCGCGGCCATCGTCGCGGCCTTTCTCGTCTTCGGGTCGCCGAGGCGCAACCGGCGGAGCTCGATACGACCGATGTTCACCGAGGACGACCAGCGCGACGCCGCCGCGATGCGCAGGGCCGCGACCGCGGCCGCCGCCCGTGGAGACTTCTCGACCGCCGTTCTGGAACTCTTCCGCTGCATCGCACGGGGGCTCGCCGAGCGCGCCATCGTCACCACCACTCCCGGCACCACGGCCCGGGACTTCGCGGTGCAGGCCGGCGCGGCATTCCCCGACTCGGGCTCCGCGCTCGTCGGTGCGGCATCCACCTTCGACCGGGTGCGGTATCTGGGCGCCGACGGAACGGCGAACGACTACCAGGCGTTCGTCGCCCTCGAACGCGAACTGCGCTCGGTGCATCCCGCGCTCACGACGGGTGCGGTGTGACGGCGACCATCGTCACTCCCACGGTGCGCACCGTGTCCCGCCGCGCGCTGTTCTGGGTGATCGCCGCCGTCTTCGCCGTGCTGGTCGCGCTCGCCGCCCTCGCTATCCCCGGCGCGACGCGCGGCGCCGGCACGCCGTACTCGCCGACGGATGCCGGGCCCACCGGCAGCAAAGCCCTCGCCCAGGTGCTGTCCCGGCACGGCATCGACGTCGCGCTGCCGGGCACGCTGGCGGCCGCGAGCTCGGCGCTGAACGCGCCGGACTCCACGCTGGTGCTGGTCGACCCGAACGACTATCTCGCCTCGAAGCAGCTCGCCTCGCTCGCCGCGAAGGCGACCCGGGTGGTTCTCATCGATCCCACCTACAACGAGCTGTCGACACTGGCGCCCGGCGTCACGGTTGCGGGTGACGTCGCCGATCGCGCGCTCACGAGCGGATGTGACCTCGCCGCCGCCCGCCACGCGGGCACCATCGGCGGTGCGGGAGTCGGCTACAGCGTGACCGATCGTGCGGACGCCGTCACCTGCTTCGACAGCGGCAGCTCCACCTACTCCGTCGTGCGCGTCGGACCCGAAAACCACACGGTGACGATGATCGGGGCGGGCGCCGCCCTGACCAACGGGCACATCACCGAGCACGGCAATGCGGCGCTCGCTGTCGGGCTCCTCGGCGAGACCGCCCACCTGGTCTGGTATCTCCCGACCATCGCCGACACCGCCGCGAGCGGCAACCCGAGCCTGGGCCAGCTCAGCCCGCCGTGGGTACCGTCCGTCACCGTCCTCGCCATCCTCGTCGCCATCGTCGCCGCCATCTGGCGCGGCCGGCGGATGGGCCCGCTCGTGGTCGAGAACATGCCGGTCGTGGTTCGCGCCAGCGAGACGATGGAGGGCAGGGCGCGCCTCTACCAGCGCGGCGCAGCGCGAACCCACGCGCTCGACTCGCTACGGATCGGCACGATCGGCCGGCTGGCCGTCACCTGCGGGCTGCCCCGCCTCGCGACGACGGATGACGTGGCCGCCGCGGTGGCCGCGGTCACCGGGCGGGACCTCGGGGGCATCCGTGCGCTCCTTCTCGACACCGAACCCGCCACCGATCGCGACCTCGTCGCGCTCTCCGACCGACTCCTCGAACTGGAGCGTGCGACCGTGCGCTCCGTGCGGCCCCAGCAGGGAGAATGAACCCATGACCACAGCTTCGAATTCGGACCTCCTGGCCCGGTTCGCCACCGTGCGCACCGAGGTAGGGAAGGCGGTTGTCGGCCAGGAGGGCGCCGTCACCGGGCTCATCATCGCCCTGCTCGCCGGCGGTCACGTGCTGCTCGAGGGAGTGCCGGGCGTTGCCAAGACGCTTCTGGTGCGCAGCCTCAGTCGCGCGCTCAGCCTCGAGACCAAGCGCGTGCAGTTCACGCCGGACCTGATGCCGGGCGATGTCACCGGGTCGCTGGTGTACGACGCCAAGAAGGGCGACTTCGAGTTCCGCGCCGGGCCGGTGTTCACCAACATCCTGCTGGCCGACGAGATCAACCGCACCCCTCCGAAAACGCAGTCGGCACTACTCGAGGCGATGGAGGAGCGGCAGGTCAGCGTCGATGGCGAAACCCGCTTGCTGCCGGTGCCGTTCATCGTCGCCGCCACCCAGAATCCGATCGAGTACGAGGGTACCTATACGCTGCCCGAGGCCCAGCTCGACCGCTTCCTGCTGAAGCTCGTGCTCGACGTGCCGGAGCGCGGCGACGAGGTCGAGGTGCTCACTCGCAGCGCGAACGGCTTCAATCCGCGCGATCTGGCGGCGGCCGGCGTCACTCCCAGCCTCGACGCCGCACAGCTGGCGGCCGCGCAGAAGCTGGTTGCCGACGTCGGCTCGAGCGCCGACGTTCTGGCCTACATCGTAGATCTCGCGCGCGCCACCCGGCAGAGCCCATCGGTGCGGCTCGGCGTCAGCCCGCGCGGAACCACGGCGCTCCTCGCCGCCGCCAAGGCGTGGGCCTGGCTGAACGGCTTCGACGCGATCACACCCGACCACGTGCAGGCGATGGTGCTGCCGGTCTGGAGGCACCGCCTGCAGCTGCGCGCGGAGGCCGAGCTCGAGGGCGTGTCGGCCGACGCCATCCTTCGCTCGATCATGCAGCAGGTGCAGGTGCCTATCTAGTGGCTCTCTCCGGGTGGTTCGTGCTGCTCGTCGCCGTCGGCGTGCTGCCGATCGTCGCGCTCGGCGACCCGGTCTGGCTGGGCGCCTGGCTGGTGCTCGTGCTGCTCATCGGCGCGGGCGACCTCATGCTCGCGGGCTCACCACGGGCGGTGTCGCTCGCTCGCGACCTGCCGTCACGCGTTCGGCTCGGCGAGACGGTGAGCTCCACCCTGACACTCACCAACACCGGCCATCGCCGAGTGCACGGAGTGGTGAGGGATGCCTGGCAGCCTTCGGCCGGTGCCTTCCCCACGCGCGCGACGGTCTCGCTTCCCGCCGGTGAACGCCGCGTGATCACGACCATGCTGACGCCCTTCCGCCGCGGCGAGCGACGAGCCTCGGCGGTCACCATCCGGTCATTCGGGCCGCTCAGGCTGGTCGCCCGGCAGGCGACCATCGCCCTCCCCGGCGCGATCAGCGTGCTTCCGGCCTTCACCTCACGGCGACACCTGCCCTCACGGCTGGCGCGGCTCCGCGAGCTCGACGGCGCCACGAGCGTGATGATCCGCGGGCAGGGCACCGAGTTCGACAGCCTGCGCGAGTACGTACGGGGTGACGACGTGCGCTCGATCGACTGGCGCGCGACCGCCCGGCGCACCGACCCGCTCGCCGGAACGGGGCCGCGACTCGTTGTGCGCACCTGGCGGCCGGAGCGCGACCGGAGGGTCGTCGTCATCATCGACAGCGGCCGCACGTCGGCCGCACGCATCTCCGACGAGCCGCGCATCGACACCGCATTCGAGTCGACCCTGCTGCTCGGCGCACTGGCCACCCGCGCCGGCGACCGCGTCGACCTCGCCGTGTTCGACCGCCGGGTGCGGGCGCGAGTGCAGGGCGCCACCGGTGCCGAGCTGCTCTCACGGATGGTCGACGCGATGGCGCCGATCGACCCCGAACTGATCGAGACGGACTGGTCTGGCGTGCCCTCGCTCGTGCAGTCGATCACCAGCCACCGGGCTCTCGTCGTGCTGATGACGTCCATCGAATCCCCCGGCGCCTCGCGCGACCTGCTCGCCGTGCTGCCGCAGCTCACCCGCAAGCACCTCGTCGTCGTGGCGTCGGTCGTCGACCCCGACACCATCGCCAGCAGCGCCGCGCGCGGGACACGCGACGAGGTCTACCTCGCGGCCGCCGCCGAACGCTCGATGCTCGACCAGGGGCGCGTCGCGGCCGCCATCCGCCAGCTCGGCGCCGAGGTGGTGACGGCCGGTCCGGCCGAACTGCCGCCCGCCGTCGCCGACCAGTACCTCGCGCTCAAGGCGGCGGGCCGCCTGTAACGAACGGCTTGCTGGGGATATCCTGAAAATACAGTCCACCTTCTAGCAAAGGATCACTCCCGTGGCAGCCACCACCCCAGCGCCGACCGCCGTCGACGCGCCCCACTCGCTCACCTCGCGCCTCATCGCCGAAGCCGTAGGCACCTTCTTCCTCGTCGTCGCCGTGCTCGGCACCGCGCTGTTCTCGGCTCCGTACATCGGCTTTCTCGCCGTCGCGTTCGCGATCGGCCTCGTCGTGCTCGTCGGCGCGTACGCGTTCGGCCCGATCTCGGGCGGCCACTTCAACCCCGCCGTCACCCTCGGAGTCGCCGCGGCGGGTCGCCTGCCCTGGCGCGACGCGCTCCCCTACATCGCCGCGCAGATCGTCGGCGGAGCGGTCGGATCATCTCTGCTGGCGTGGATCGCCTCCACCAAAGCCGGAGCCTTCGCCAAAATGCATGCTGCCGGCTTCGCATCCAACGGATACGGCGACCTCTCGCCCGACAAGTACAGCATCGTCGGCGCCATCATCGTCGAGGTCATCCTCACCGCGCTGTTCGTCTACGTGATCCTCGGCGTTACGCACCTGCGGGCCGCGGCAGGGTTCGCGCCGATCGCCATCGGGTTCACGCTCACCGTCATCCACCTGATCGCCATCCCGGTCGACAACGCGTCGGTCAACCCGGCCCGCTCGATCGCGAGCGCCATCTGGGGCGGACCGGATGCGCTCGGCCAGCTCTGGGTGTTCATCGTGTTCCCGATCGTAGGCGCGCTGATCGCCGGCTTCACGTTCCGCTTCCTGTTCGATCGCAAGCCGTCGGGCGACTACCTGGCGCCGTTCGACCTCGCGGGTGACACCCCCGCGTCCTAACCCGTCCGGCGCCCCGCGGCGCCCCGCGGCCGAGCGCGGCACCTGTAAGCGCCCCGCTTACAACCGCACGCCGCTTTCCAAAAACGAAGGACATCCGCCCCTGATCACGTCGCGTTGCGACGAAACGTGACCAATCGGGGCGGATGTCCTTCGTTTTGGTATCTACGGCGCTGCAACCGCACACGCGGCTCCCCCAAAACGAAGGAGATCGGCGTGCGATCGGGCCGTTCATCGACCGTGCGCGGCCAAACGGCACGAATGTCCTTCGTTTTGGTGAGGGCGGATGCTGCGCAGGGAGTGTCCGTGCGTCCCCCCTCCCAAAACGAAGGAGATTCGCACTCCGGTGCGCGGTTTAGCGATCTGGAGTGCCCATACGGGTCGAATGTCCTTCGTTTTGGAGAAGGAAAAATGACACGGATGCGCGGCGGGCGCGCCGCTCAGGCGGCGACGATGCGACGCGCGCCGGCCTCGAACTGCTCGAGGTCGCCGGTTTCGCCTGCGCGGTATGCTCGCCGGCCGATCACCCACTGGTAGAACAGGAACCCCGCGAGGGCGACCG
>JAODAT010000002.1 GCA_025463565.1 Microbacteriaceae bacterium | reverse complement strand
CGGCGGGCGACTCGCTCAGCGGCGACCGTGGTGCGCGCGACTATCTGGTGGCGAACGGCGTGGTCGAGGTGGAGTGCGGCGACCTGTTCGACGGCCACGACATCGACCGCTAGCTTTCCAGTTCGTCCAGCGCGGCAAACCTTTCGCTGACGTCGTTTACCCGGGAGCGCAGGCCCAGCACGGCGGACGCGAGCAGGGTGACGACGCTCGCGGCCGCCGCGTAGCTGTCGAAGGCAGAAACGGTGTCGACCGGGCACTCGATGAGGTGGGTGACGTCTCGGGCGTAGCGCCGGCCGGTCGGATCCGTCAGCAGCACCGTGGGGATCGCCGCCAGCGCACCCACGAGCGGGGCGAACGAGGCCGGCCGGCGGCGGAAGCCGACGAGCACGACGACATCGTCGCGGCCGAGGGACGTGAGCTCCTCGGCGATCGACTGGCCGGGAAGCGGCGCGAGCTCGACGCCGTCGCGCGCCTGGGCCAGCTGCTGCCGGAGGTGGAGGGCGACCGGGTAACTGTTGCGGTAGCCGATCACCAGGACCCGTCGTGCGCCGGCGATCAGCCGTGCCGGCTCATCGAGGATGAGTCCGGACAGCGCCGAACGCAGGTTCGCGATCTCGTGCTCCAGGTGTGCCTCGAAGTCGGTGCCGGTGATGGCACGCGGGGCGCCACGGAGACCCCGCACATGATCGCGCAACTGCTCTGCACTGTCGAAGCCGAGCCGGCGGTACAGGCGGGAGATCGTCGCCTTCGATACCCCGCTGAGCGAGGCGACCTCGGTCGCGTTGTACACGGCGAGATCGTCGAGGTGCTCGCGCATGAAGTCGGCGGCACGCTGCTCCTGCGGCGAGAGCGCCGCGTAGCCGCGCTCGATGCGCAGCGCGAGGTCAGTCACCGCGCTGTCTTCTCTTTGGCTATCGCGAGCACCGCGGCCTCGAACGCGTCGAGAGCGGCCGTGACGTCCGACTTTTTCACGTGCTCGTCCGGATGATGGCTGACGCCGCCGCGGCAGCGCAGGAACAGCATTGCGATCGGGGTGAGGTTCACGACCGCCATGCCGTCGTGGCCGGCCCTGCTCCAGAACGCCATCGGTTTCTCATCGCCGGTGGAGCGGATGCCGGCGTCGACCGCGCGCATCAGCCGCGCGTCGCAGGGAACGGCATCGGCGCGGTACAGCTCGCGTGTCTCGAAGGCGAGGCCACGACGCGTGCAGATCTCGTCGACGACCGCCCAGAGCTCGGCGAGCGCGTCATCGCGGTCGTTGTCGAACTCGGCGCGGAGGTCGAGGCTCAGCTCGACGACCCCGGGGATGACGTTGACTCCGCCCGGGAAGGCCTGGAGCCTGCCGACCGTGCCGATCACGCCGCGCTGCTTCGAGATCCGCTCGACCTCGACCACCAGTTCGCTGGCGCCGACCAGCGCGTCGCGGCGCCGGTCATAGGGGGTGCCGCCCGCGTGGCCCGCCTTGCCGGTGACGGTGATCGCGTAACGCCGCGCGCCGGCGATGGAGGTCACGACGGCGAGACGGCGGTCGTGATCCTCGAGGATCGGACCCTGTTCGATGTGTGTCTCCAGGTAGCCGACGTAGTTCTCCGGACGACGGTAGGCGCCGGGCAGCCGGGCTGGGTCGAGGCCGAAGTCCTGGAACGCCTCGGCAAGCGTGATGCCGTCCTTATCGGCCAGCGACCACCACTCCTCGTTCCAGCTGCCGGAGAGTGCGCGGCTGCCGAGCAGTGCCATCCCGAACCGGGTGCCCTCCTCGTCGCTGAACGCGACCACCTCGAGGGCGAAAGGCAGCGCATTGTGTGACCCATGGATGCGGCCGGCGACCGCGATCGCCAGCAACACGCCCAGCATGCCGTCGTACCGTCCCGCGTCGGGCACGGTGTCGATGTGCGAGCCGATCAGCAGGGCCGGGAGTCCGGGCTCGCGACCCTCCAGGCGACCACACTGGTTGCCCGCCGGGTCTTGCCAGGTGCTGAGGCCCGCCTCCGACATCCACTCGGCCACCAGCGCGTTGACCGCCTTGTGCTCCGGGGAGAGGTGAACGCGCTCGAGGCGATCGGGCTGGCTGGAGATCGTCGCGAGCTGCTCGCAGCGATCCATGATGAGGTCCGTCTCATTCACTGTAGAAGTCCAGTGCGGCTCCGACGCCGCTGCCCGCCGTCGCCGCGAACCCCGCACGACGCAGCACCTGCTCGAGGGCGGCAAGAGTGAGCAGCACGGTGTCGCGGCGGGCGTTGTAGCCCATCGTTCCGATGCGCCAGACCTTTCCGGCGAGCGGTCCGAAGGACGTACCGATCTCGATGCCGAAGTCCTGCAGCATGGTGCCGCGAACGGCCGCGTCGTTCACGCCCTCGGGAATCCGCACGCCGACGACGTTGTTCATGCGCACAGACTGGTCGCCGAACAGGCCGAGCCCCATCGCGACGAGACCCGTGACCATGGCTGTGCCGTGCAGGCGGTGCCGCTCGACCACGGCCGGCATCCCCTCCTCCACCATCAGGCGACCGCACTCACGTGCCGCGTACAGCATGCTCGTCGCCTCGGTGTGGTGGTTGAGGCGCTTCGGCCCCCAGTAGTCGAGGATCTGGCTCAGGTCGAAATAGTTGCTGCGTATCGGCTGGGCCGAGACGGCGTCGCCCGCCACGCGGATGCCGGCCTCGATCGACTTGCGGTCATTGATGACGGCAACCGCGCTCGGGCTCAGCGTGAGCGGCGAACTGCCGGAAGGGCCGGCGAGGCACTTCTGCAGGCCGGCGGTTGCGGCATCCACGCCCCAGGCGTCCGCCTCGAACAGGTTGCCGCCGAGGGAAGCCGTGGTGTCGGTGTAGAGCAGCGCGCCATGCTTCGCACAGAGCGCGCCCAGTTCGGCGAGCGGCTGCGCCACCGTCGTCGAGGTGTCGCCGTGCACGATGGCGACGAGTTTCGGCTGGGAGTCGAGAATCGCCTTCTCGAGTTCGGCGACGGTGAACACCGTGCCCCACTCCCGTTCGACCACGTGCACCTCGGCGCCGCAGCGCTCCGCGATCTCCCGCAGCAGGTGTCCGAAACGGCCGAAGACCGGCACCAGCACCCGATCTCCGGGCTCGATCAGCGACACGAACACGGCCTCGATGCCGGCGCGGCTGGTGCCGTCGACCAGCAGTGTGGCGTCGTTCGTCGTGCGGAACACGTCACGGTAGAGCGCCATCGTCTCGTTCATGTATCCGGTCATCGCCGGGTCGTACTGGCCAACCAGCTGCGCGGACATCGCCCGCAGCACCCGCGGGTCGGCATTGATCGGACCCGGGCCCATGAGCAGGCGCTGCGGTGGGTCGATGGGCAGTGCGTGCATCAGGGCTCCTCGTGAGTCAGTTGTTTCAGCTCCTCACCTTATCGGAACAGTTGTTTCACGCGTGTTTCCCGTGGCGGACGCGCGTTCTGTTACGGCGAGGGATCGTGTGATGGCGCGAGATCTTGTGATGGCGGGGGATACGCCGGCTCGCGGCGGGTGTGAGTGCTCGCGGAGGGAGGCGCGCCCCCCGCCGCGAGTGTCTTTCACCGTCCACGAGCGGAGAATGGATGCCGTGGAGATTCCCGAGGCAGTCGCCGCACTCGAGGCGGCCGGCGTGCACGACGAGGCACTCGGCACGCTAGTTCCCGCTCGGCGACTCCGCGGCGCGGTGATCAAACCCGCGGGCCGCGCCTGGAGACTCGGCGCACTGCTTCTCGCCCGCGACGGAACCCTCTACCAAACCGGCTCGGTGACGCGGGCGATCGACCCGCTGCGTGGGCAGGCGAACAAGTCGCCGGATGCCGAAGCCAGGCGGGACACACAGCGCGCGGCGGTGCGCGGCCGCTTCGCCGCCGGCGAGACCGTCAACTTCGGCTACCGCGAGATCGACCCACCGGAGTCGGTCGGCGGCGTGCCGCTCGGCGAGTACCTCGCCGAGCGGGTAGGGCTCGCGATCACTCCGCCCTGAAAGGCGGATTGAGCGTGTCGAAATCTCACCTACGAATGACGTGGGTGAGGCCTCGACAAGCTCGACCCGCTTAACCGATGAGCTCGCGACCCAGCTCGATCAGCGCAAGGTCCGAGTACCGCGGCCCGACCAGGCACAGCCCGACCGGACCGTCGGGCGTGACGTACGCAGGCACGCTGAGCCCCGGCCGGCCGGTCAGCCCGGCGATGCAGGTCAGCCGCAGGGTGCTCATGCGGAACGCTTCGAGATGTTCGGTGGACGCGGTCGTCGACGGCGCTGCGGCCGATGCGGACGGCAGCAGCAGCACCCGCTCGCCAAGAATGTCGTCGAGCCGGGCACGGGCCGCGCCGAAGGCTGCCGCAGCGGCGAGGCCCTGGGCCTCCGTGATGCCGCGCGCGAAGGCGAAGCGGGCGGCAATATCATCACCGAGAGCGCCGGGATGCGCGGTGACCCACTCGCCATCGGACTGCCACGCCTCGACGGCCTGCGTCATCCTGAATGCCTCGAACAGTTCGTCGAGGTCACCGAGATCGACCGGTTCGGCATCGACCCGGAACACGGCCCGCACCGACGGCGTGCATAGCTCAAGCAGCGCGGGCGAGTACACGTAGTCGGGCGTCACGGCTTCCTGCGCCTCGATGTCGAGAGTCACCGCCGCCGCTCGCGACAGCGCATCGGCGTCCCGGGTCAGCCAGCCGACCGTGTCGAAGGAGGGCGCGAGCGGCAGCAGCCCGCTGCGGCTGACCGCGCCGTGCGTGGTGCGCAGCCCCCAGAGGCCCTGGAACGACGCCGGCACGCGGATCGACCCGCCGGTGTCGGTGCCTAGTCCGATGGTCGCCTGGCCGGTCGCGACGGCGGATGCCGGGCCGCTCGACGAACCCCCGGGAATCGCACCGGGAACCGCGCCGTTCGGGGGCGTTCCGTAGTGCACGTTGCGGCCGGCGACCGAGTAGGCGAACTCGTCCGTCTGGGCGATCCCCTGCACCGAAGCTCCGGCATCCAGCAGCTGCTGCACCGCGGTCGCCGTGCCCGAGGCGATGGGCGACTCGGCAAGGTACGCGGGCACGCCCGCCCCCACGGCGAACCCCTTCACCTCGTACAGGTCTTTCACGGCGACCGTCGCGCCCTTGAGGGTTCCGGATGCCGCACCTGTGACGAGCGGGCTGCCCACGACCCGCCAGATGGCTCCGTTCGTCGCCGGCGCCGGCACACTGACGTGTGCCGCTCGCACCACCCAGCCGCGGTCTGCGCGGTGCCAGAGCTGCGTCTGCTGGCCGCGCCCGCCGGTGGCCGGCTGGGTCACCGCGATCACGAGCGCGTTGTCGTCGTCGATCTCCCGAACGTGCACGTCGAGGATGCTGCGTTTCGGCGCACCCCCGCGGCCCTGGCGAAACGCGCTGATCGTGTCGTGCCCGATCAGGATTCCGTTGGCATCGCCGCGGAGGGTGTCGTCCCCGGGGGCGAACAGCGCGTCGAGCGCCTCCAGGTCGTTGTCCATGAGGGCGCGCTCGTAGGCCCAGAAGGCATCGATAACGGTCGCTGGGCTCGCCGAAGCGGGTTCGTCGTGGTGCCCTTCGACAGGCTCAGGGACCGAAGGAAGATCAGTCAAAGTCACTCACCCGAATTCTGGCGTGCACGCCCTTGACGATGTCGACGACCTGCGAGATGTCGAAGTCGGTTGCCGCGCTGAGGTACGCGTACGCGTGCTCTGCGTCCATGCCGAAGCGCGCCTGCAGCAGCGAGATCGCGGCGCGCACGCAGTTCTGCACGGCGACATCCAGGTCCCGGTCCATGCCGGTAGGCACGAGAAACTCGGCCGTTTCGACGAGCGGGCCGACGACGGATCCGAACTCGGTCATCGCCAAGGCTGCCGGCACGACGTCGAATCGGAGCGTCACGCGCAGCGAGGCCTCCATCGCGGTGAGCGCCACCTCGCCGTCGCCCTGGGCGAAGTGCGGGTCGCCGACATACGCGAGGGCGTCGGCCACCTGTACGGGCAGGTACAGGATCGAGCCGACGGTGAGCAGGTTGATGTCGATGTTGCCGCCGAACGGTCCGGGCGGCACCGAGTGCGGCCGCTCGGATCCCGCGACGGCGACCCCCATGATGCCGAGGAACGGCTTCAGCGGAAACCTGACCGAGTGCGAACCGCCGAGCACCCGGGGCATGGTGCCGTTGGATCCGTCGACACCGGCGAACACGCTCACCGTGGAACCGGCGGCCGGGTATTCGTCGGGTAGTGCACCCTTGCCGTGCCGGTTCGACACGACTCCGTACGGCACGCGCGGCAGGGTCTCGAGCACGGTGATCTTCAGCAGGTCGCCCCGCCGGGCGCCGGTCACAGCGATCGGGCCGGTCACGACGTGCGGCCCGTCGACGGCCGGGTCACGGCGGTAGTCCGAAGCGGCGAGCGCCACGGCATCCGTCAACACCTCGTCCGTCGGCACACCGAAGCCGGCGAAGAAGGCCAGCGGATCACGCCCCTGGTCTTCGTGGATGCCCTCGTGGCTGATCGTGTCGATCGTCACCTCGGTGCCGGGCGCGACGGTCAGCACCGGAGCATCCGCCTCGCACGGAAGCCGTCCCCACAGCACTTGGCGCGGGTCGGCGGGAAGGTAGACGTCAGCCCGAATCGGCCCGGTTCCCGGCTGGAGTATCTGCACCTGGCAACCCTATCGAGTCGGCCCTGTCGCTCCCGGCGCGGTTTTCGCCCCCGAAAGTCGCCAGATCGCCCTTCTCAGAGTTGGGAACGGCGATCTGGCGACTTTCACGAGTCTTCGGGCACTGAGAGTCAGTAGTTGAGCCAGACGCGGTCGCCGGGGGCAAGGCCCAGGTCCGCGAACCGCGCGGGCGCGAGGTCGGCCGCGAGGTCGCCGACCCTGACGCGCACGAGGTCTCCACGGGTCTCGATCCCATCGACCGTGCCCGCCACGGCGCCGGCGCGCGCCGATGTCGAGACGGTGACGTCGGACGGCGCGACCGTGCGCCCGTCCGGCAGAAGGTTCAGCCCGACGAGTGCGGCGGCGAATGGCGTGCGCGGATGCTGCAGAACCTGGCGGGTGGGTCCGGAGTCGATCACCCGGCCCCCATCGATCACGATCACCCGGTCGGCGAGGGTGAACGCGTCCACGACGTCGTGGGTGACGATGATCGCCGTGCGACCGGCGAGAACACGCTTCAGCACCGCACGCAACGCCGGCACCACGGTGACGTCGAGCGCCGCCATCGGCTCATCGAGAAGAAGGAGCTTCGGCTCGGTCGCGAGTGCGCGAGCGATCGCCACCCGCTGGGCCTGGCCGCCGGAGAGCTGGGCCGGCCGCCGCGAAGCGAATTCGGTCGCATCGACCTCGGCGAGCCAGGCGAGCGCGCGAGCGCGGGAGGCCGGGCTGCCGACACCGGAACTCCGCGGCCCGAATGCGACGTTCTCGAGCACGCTGAGATGCGGGAACAGGAGTGCCTCCTGCGCCAGCAGCGACACACCCCGGCGGTGCGGCGGCACCCAGACGCCGGGGCCGAACAGCGTCTCACCATCGAGCACGCCCGAACCGGAATCGGGCCGGACCAGCCCGGCGAGCAGGCCCAGCATCGTGGATTTTCCGGCACCGTTCGCGCCGAGAACCGCGACGGTCTCCCCCGCCTCGACGGTGAGCGAGAGGTCGGCCCCGCGGGAGGCGACACGCGCATCGAGCGTGAGAGTCATGGGCGGAACAGCTCGGGGTTCGCGCCGCGATGGGCGAGGCCCACCACGATGATCGACACGGCCACCAGTACCAGCGACATGGCGACCGCCGCGTCGGGGTTCGTCTCCAGCTGCAGGTAGATGTCGAGCGGAAGGGTCTGCGTCACGCCCTGCAGGCTGCCGGCGAAGGTGATGGTCGCCCCGAACTCACCCAGCGCCCTTGCGAATGACAGGATGGCGCCGGAGATGAGCGCCGGCGCGATCAGCGGCAGGGTCACCCGCCACAGCACCACGGTCGGCGACGCCCCCAGGGTTGCCGCGACGACCTCGTACTTCGAGCCCGCGGTGCGCAGCGCGCCCTCGAGACTCAGGATGAGAAACGGGATGGCGACGAAGGTCTCCGCCAGAATGACCGCGGTCGTCGAGAAGGCGATCTGGATGCCGAGGAAGGTGAAAGTGGAGCCGAGCAGCCCCTGCCGCCCGAAGGTGTACAGCAGCGCGATCCCCGCCACGACCGGCGGGAGCACGAGCGGCAGCAGCACCAGCGCGCGCACCACCCGCTGTCCCGGGAAGCGGGTGCGGGCGAGCACCAGGGCGACCGGAACCCCGAAGACCAGGCAGAGCAGTGTCGAGATGCCAGCGGTCTTGAGACTGAGCACCAGCGCCGCGACCGACTCCTGCGAGGTGATCAGCGGGATGAACTGCGACCAGTTGACGCGGCTGATGATCGCGACGAGGGGCAGCAGGATGAATGCCGCCCCCACGCACGCGATCACCACGACCCAGCGCGGTACGCCGCCCAAGGTCTTCATAGCAGGGAGTCTACAAACCGCTCGTTACGGCTTGCCGAACCCGTCGGCCTTGAGCAGAGCCTGGCCGGTCTTGCCGGTGATGTAGTCGACGAGGGCCTGTGCGACCCTGGGGTTCTTCGAGTTCTTCAGCGCGACGATCGGGTAGGTGTTGACCACCTGCGGCGACTCCGTGAAGGTCACGCCCTCGACCTGGCCGGCAGGGAGAGCGCCCTTGACATCCGTCACGTAGACGAGCCCGGCATCCGCCTCGCCGCTGGAGACCTTGGAGAGCACGCCGGTCACCGCGAGTTCCTGGCTGACCGGGCTGATGGTGACGCCGGTGAGCTTCTCGAGCGCCAACGCTGCCGCACCACACGGAACGGATGCCGCACACACCACGGTCTTGACGCCCGACTTGGCGAGGTCCGCGAAGTCGGTGATCTTGGCCGGGTTGCCCTTCGGCACCACGATCTCCATCGTGTTGGTGGCGAAGACGTCCGGTGTGCCCGCGACGAGTCCGGAGGTGGAGAGCTTCTCCATGTTCACGGTGTCCGCCGAGGCGAAGACGTCGGCCGGCGCCCCGTTCTGGATCTGCGTGACCAGCGTCGACGATCCGTTGAACGTGTTCGTGACGGTCACGCCCGGGTTGGCCTTCTCGAAGTCGATCGCCAGCTCAGTGAACGCGGCGGTGAGCGAGGCGGCGCCGTAGACCTGGATGGTCCCGGTGAGGGCCGCTGAAGTCTTGGTGGCGGACGGCGTGCTGGCCGGCGTGGCCGCCGAACACGCGGTGGCGCCGAGCGCGAGCCCCACAACGATCGCTGTGATCGCGATTTTCTTCATACTTTTCATGCTCCAGGTGTCTCGACGATGACCGTCGTGGCTTTCACGACCGCGATCGCGACCGATCCGGGTTCGAGACCGAGCTCTCGCACGGCCTCGCTGCTCATCAGCGACACCACCCGGAACGGCCCGCATTGAAGCTCGACCTGCGCCATGACCGTGTCCATGATGATGTTCGTCACGAGTCCGACGAACCGGTTGCGAGCCGAACGACCGATACCCGAGGGGTCGTCGGGCAGAACCGAGTTCTCCCGGGCGAGGGTGGCGAGGGCAAGGCCGTCAACGACGGTCCGGCCGGAGTCGTCCTTCTCGGCGGTCATGGTGCCGTTGTCGATCCAGCGCCGCACGGTATCGTCGCTCACGCCCAGGTATCGCGCGGCATCCTTTATCCGTATCTGCGTCACAAAGCCAATCCTAAGCCGGTAAATACGGATCGAGCGCGCCCCCAGGGCGCGTGCGAGACAATGAACCATGACGGATTTCGCGCGGCAGGTCGCCCTGCCGGGATTCGGCGTCGAAGGGCAGGCGGCACTCGGCCGGGCCCGGGTGCTGGTGGTCGGAGCGGGCGGCCTCGGCAGCGCCGTGATCCCCGCGCTCGCGGCCGCCGGTGTCGGAAGTATTGGCGTGATAGACGACGACACGGTCGAGGCGAGCAACCTTCATCGCCAGCTCGCACACGGCGTCGCGGATGTCGGCCGAAGCAAGGTCGCGTCGGTCGCCGACAGGGTGGCGGCCCTGTCGCCGTCAACCGTGGTCACCACGCACGATGAACGCCTCACGGCAGAGAACGCGCTCGCCCTGTTCGCCGACTACGACCTGGTGGTCGACGGCAGCGACAACTTTCCCACCCGCTACCTGGTGAACGACGCCGCGGTGCTGTCGGGCATCCCGGTGGTCTGGGGCGCCGTCTCGCAGTACTCGGGGCAGGCGGGCGTCGCGTGGGCGGCCCGTGGCCCGCACTACCGCGATCTCTTCCCCACTCCGCCCGCACCCGGCTCCGTGCTCTCCTGCGAGGAGGGCGGCGTGATGCCGAGCACGGTCGCAGTGATCGGCTCGATCATGACGGGCGAGGTCATCAAAATAATTACCGAGGTGGGTAGACCACTCACCGGACGCGTGTGCCTCTTCGATGGGCTTCGCGGTACCTTCCGCGAGATCGCCTACGAGCGCGATCCGGCCGCTGAGCAGATCACCGAGCTCATCGACTACGACCTGTTCTGCGGGGTCGGTCTTTCGGCACAGGCTCTCGCCACAATGCTCGACCAGGTCACCCTCATCGACGTTCGTGAGCAATGGGAGGCAGACCTGGCGACTATCCCCGGCTCCCGCATCGTGCCCCTCGACGAGGTGCCCGCGAGCGGCGACCTGGTGCTGTTCTGTCACCACGGCGTGCGCTCCGCCCACGCGCTGGAGGTGCTGGCGGCCCGCGGCATCCGCGCTCGTCACCTCGAGGGAGGCATCGACGCCTGGTCGCGTCTCGTCGACCCGACCGTGGCGAGGTACTGATGAAAGGCACGGTCGACGAGCACGCCGATCTGGTGCGGTCGCTGATCACGCTACCGACCACAACCGAAACTATCCCGCTCGCGGACGCGCTCGGCCGGGTGACCGCCGCCGCGGTTCTCTCCCCCGTCGACCTGCCGTTGTACCGCAATTCGCAGATGGACGGCTACGCGGTGTACGCCGCGGACCTCCCCGGCACCCTGCCGGTCGCTGCTGAGATCCCCGCCCGTCCGGGCGAACCGGCGGCGCTGACACCGGGAACCGCCGCGAAGATCATGACCGGAGCACCGATGCCGGACGGCGCGGATGCCGTGGTGCCGGTAGAAGACTCGACCCGACACGGCGACATCGTCACCATCCCGAAGCCGAGCACGCCGGGCGCGTTCGTGCGCGAGCGCGGCAGCGACCTGCGGCGCGGCGACGAATTGCTGCCGGCGGGACGGCTGCTCGCGCCCCGACATCTGGCCGTTCTCGCCGCCGCGGGGCTCGCGACCGTCGAGGTGCGGTCGCGAGTGAGAGTCGGCATCATCACCACCGGCGCGGAACTGGTCGCCGAGGTGACCCGCGTAGGCGAGATCTTCGACGCCAACGCCGTCGCGCTGGTCGCCGCGGTGACCGCCGTGGGTGCGACCGTCAGCCTGGGCGCGCGGGTCTCCGACGACGCCGAAGCGATGTCGGCGGCGCTCGACGCCGCCATCGCGGTCTCCGATGTCGTGATCACCTCCGGCGGAATCTCGATGGGCGACTACGAGGTCGTGCGGGAGGTGCTCGAACCGCTCGGGGCATCCGTCACCACGCTCGCGATGCAGCCCGGCGGACCGCAGGCGACAGCCGTCGTCCGCGGCGTGCCGGTGATCTGCCTCCCCGGCAACCCGGTGAGCACGCAGCTCTCGTTCGAGATCTTCCTCGCTCCCATCCTGCGCGAACACGCCGGACTGCCCGCGGCAGTTCGGCAAACACGAACACTCGTCGCCGCCGTGAAGTCGGTCGACGGAAAGCGCCAGTTCCTCCGCGGTAGAGCTGTCGGTGATGCCGAGGTCCAGGTCGTGAGCGGCGCCAGCTCGCACCTCGTCGCCGGCCTCGCTGCATCGGACCTTCTGGTGGACATCCCGGCCGAAATCACGGCTCTGACGAAAGGCACGACCGTGGAGACGTGGGCACTGTGACCGAACTCAGCCACCTGGACGACGAGGGCCGCGCCCGAATGGTCGACGTCGGCGCCAAGGCCGTCACCGACCGCAGCGCGACCGCGACCGGCCGTCTCACGACGACGACCGAAGTGATCGAACTCGTGAAGGCCGACGGGATGCCCAAGGCCGACGTGCTGGCGACCGCCCGAATCGCGGGCATCATGGGCGCCAAGAAGACGAGCGATCTCATCCCCCTCTGTCATCCGCTCCCCCTCTCCTCGGTCGAGGTGGGGTTCGGCTTCGAGGCGAACGCGATCACCATCACGGTGACCGCGAAGACCACCGGGCGCACCGGGGTCGAGATGGAGGCCCTCACCGGGGTCGCCATCGCGGGACTCACCCTGCACGACATGGTGAAGGCGGTGGATCCGGCCGCGGTGCTCGGCGAGATCCGGCTGGAGCAGAAGACCGGGGGCAAGAGCGGGGTGTGGTCGCGCGAGCCGGTGAGGCCCGGTACCGCCGCCGTGATCGTCGCCTCCACTGCCGGCGCAGCCGGCACGCGCGACGACACCACCGGCCCGGTCATCCAGGCCTGGCTGCGGGCGCGCGGCTACGAGACCGAACTCACGGTCGTCGCCGACGCCGACATCGCGACCGCGCTGGCCGGCGCCCTGGCCTCGGTGCCCGCGGTGATCATCACCACCGGCGGCACCGGCATGAGTCCTACCGACCGCACCCCCGAGGCAACCCGCGCCCTGCTCGATCGCGAACTGCCCGGGGTGGCCGAGGCGATCCGGGCGAAGGGACTGCCGAACACCCCGAAGGCGGCGCTCAGCCGTGGTCTCGCCGGCACCGCGAACGGGACCGTCGTCGTGAACCTGCCTGGCTCGACCGGCGGGGTGAAAGACGGACTCGCCGTGCTCGACGGGCTGCTCGAGCACCTGGTGCAGCAGGTCGCAGGGGGCGGCAGCCATGACTGAGACGCTCGCCGCGATCGCCGACGCCCCGATCGACGAAGCGGCGATCGAGGAATTCGTGATGACGTCGGCCAACGGCGCGCTCGTGACGTTCCGGGGCGTGGTGCGAGACCACGACCACGGGCTCGCGGTGTCCGCGCTCGACTACCAGGCGCATCCCGACGCCCTCGCGTTTTTGCAGCGCTGCTGCGACACCGTCGCCGAACGGAGCGGGCTCAGGGTCGCCGCCGCGCACCGCGTCGGATCGCTTGTCGTGGGAGATATTGCTCTGGTCGCCGCAGTGGCGGCACCGCACCGCTCGCTCGCCTTCGAGGCCTGCCAGCAACTCGTCGACCTCATCAAGAACGACGTGCCGATCTGGAAACGGCAGCACCTCGCCGACGGCACGACGGAGTGGGTCGGCCTCTAGCGCACTGTCTCCAGCGGTTTGACGTACCGGCCGGAGTGGAAGTTGACGATCGCGTTGACAAACGAGAGCTGGCGTTCGCTGACTCGCCAGAGTGCGCCGTCGGCATCGAACCGGATGTCGACGATCGGGGTGACCGTCAGCGCCATCGCAAAGGAGTCGCTTACCTCCGCCGCGAGCAGCCAGCTCACTCCCGCCGTGCGAGCCGCGGCCTCACGCAGGTAGACGCTGAATTGGAACTCGTAGGCGAAGTCGACGCTCTCGCCGAACGCGGTCTCGAGCTGGCACGGCTCCAGGGCGCCCATCACGCTCTTGAGTGATCGTGACAGGGCGTGATGCTCCTCGACCGTGAGGTCGAGTAACACGGTGCCATCACTGAGCGTCTGTGTCTTCACACCTGAAGAGACTCCGGTGCGCTCAAATTATGACGCGATCAACCGCCGGCGAACGGGGGGAGCACGTCGACCCGCGCGCCGAGCTCGCGTGCGTCGTCGCGACTGACCACTCCGTCGACCAGGAAGGAACCGGACGCCAGCACCCTGCGCATCGCGTCACCGTACCGTTCGGCGAGCAGCGACCTCAGCTGCCCGACGGTCGATGCCTCGAGCGTCTCGCTCTCCCGGCCGGCGGCCTCCGCGGCCGCCGCGAAGTACCGCACCTCAGCCACCGATCGCGCCCATGCTGCGTTCGGGCCGCCGGAACCCCGGCAGCGACATCCCGTGCCCGGCCTGTTTCCCCCACATCGCAGCGCGCCAGCGGTCGGCGATCTCGCGGTCTGTGACGTCGCGGTCATCAGCACCGCCGCGCAGCATTCCGCGCAGGTCGGTTTCATCGTCACCGAACAGGCATGAGCGAACGGTGCCCTCCGCCGTGATGCGGGTGCGGTCGCAGCTCTCGCAGAACGAGCGGGTGACGGAGGCGATGATGCCGACCGTCTGCGGGCCGCCGTCAACCAGCCACTCCTCGGCAGGCGACGACGGGTCGTCGCGATGCGGCTTCGTGAGCGTGAACCGGGTCGACAGCACGTCGAGAAGTTCCGCCGCGTCCACCATGTTGTCGCGCGCCCACTGCTCGTCGGCATCCAGCGGCATCTGTTCGATGAAGCGAAGCCGCACGCCGTTCTCGAGCGACCAGGCGAGCAGATCAGCGGCTCCGACAAGGGTGTCGCGCATCAGCACCGCGTTGATCTTCAGCGGGGTGAGCCCGGCCGCCTTCGCCGCATCGATGCCGGCGAACACCGCCGGCAGCCGGTCACGGCGGGTCAGTCTCGCGAAGTGGTCGCGGTCCACCGTGTCGAGCGAGATGTTGATGCGGGTGAGGCCGGCGTCCACGAGTTCGCGGATGCGGTGGTCCAGCCCGATCGCGTTGGTCGTCATCGAGATCGAGGCACCGCTCGCGACGTCGGACGAGAGCCGGATGATCTCGGCCAGGTCGGCGCGCATCAGCGGCTCGCCGCCGGTGAAGCGCACGTCTCGAACACCCAGGTCGCGCACGGCGATGCCGACCAGCCGGGCGATCTCGGTCGGCGTCAGGAGGTCCTCACGAGCGATGGCGGGCAGCCCCGCCTCGGGCATGCAGTAGGTGCAGCGGAGGGAGCACTTCTCCGTGATGGAAACACGCAGGTCTCGGGCCACCCGACCGAAGGTGTCGATCAGGCCGGGGACGTCGGGCCGGCCCTCGATGGACGGCAGCTCGCGCCGCATGCCCGGGAGCCCGAGCGCGATGGTCGTCATCGCTTCAGCCTAGGCTCTGCAACTCCACGGCCGCCGTGCCACCGGCATCCGCGCCCTTCTTCAGGAAGCCCGCAATGAGTTCCAACTCGCCGTTGGTGTATTCGGCGCAGATCGCATCCATTGCCGCGTTCATGCCGGCGAATTGCTCGAGCACGTCGGAGTTGCGCTCGGGCACCGCCCGCACCACGACGGCCCTGCGGTCGTCGACGGCTCGCTCGCGGGTGATCCAGCCGTCCCGCTCCAACCGGTCCAGGATGCCCGTGACGGTCGCCGGATGCTGGCCGATCCGTCGGGCGAGCACCGTGGGGCTGAGCGGCCCGGCCTGGGAGATGAGGTCAAAAACGTCGAGGTCGATGTCTTTGAGGTCGACTCGTGCGCTGATCTGCCGGTTGAGCAGGGAGATCTGGTTGCGCACCTCACGCAGCGAGCGCTTCACCTCGAGCACGAGGTGGCGTCGCTCCGCCGAGCCTTCGCGTTTTACTTTGGTTTCCATATGATATCGTCCTCGTATATTCTACCGCCCAAAGGAGCCATCCCATGAATATTGTCATCTTCGGCGCGAACGGGCCAACGGGTCGGCTGCTCACCCGCCAGGCGCTGGACGCGGGACACGCCGTGACCGCAGTCACCCGGCACGCCGCGGCCTTCCCCGTCGCGGGAGACGCGCTGCGAATCGCCGAAGCAGACGTGCACGACGCGAACGCGGTGTCCCACGCGCTGAGCGGCCAGGATGCCGTCCTGTCCACGCTGGGGGTGCCGTACGGCCGTAAGCCCATCACGGTCTACTCGGAGGGCGTCGGCAACATCATTTCCGCGATGACCGCGCACGGCGTGAAGCGCCTCGCCGTCGTCAGCTCGAGCGCGACGGACCCGGCCGAGCGCGGACGGGACACCGGTGGCGGGTTCTTTTTCGAGCGGGTGCTGAAGCCCATGATCACGGCGATGGGCGGAACGCTCTACGCCGATATGTTGCGGATGGAACAGCTGGTGCGGGCCAGCGACCTCGACTGGACCATTGTGCGACCCTCCGGCTTGTTCGTCACCGACACGGTCACGGACTACCGGGTCGCCGAGGATTTCATCGCCGCGCGGTACACCTCGCGCACCGACCTCGCCGACTTTCTGCTGCGGCAGGCGACGGAACGGGAATACATCGGCAAGGCCGCGGCAGTCGCGACCCTGGCGGAGCAGCCGACCGTGCTGCAATTGATCCGCTCGGAAGCATTCCAATCCGCACGGAAATAGCTAGCCTTGGGGCATGGCAGTCATCTCCCGCGGCTTCGGCAGTCGCCGGCGCGAAAGCGACGACTCGCTTCCGCCCGGGCAGTACCTGACCAAAGATTTCCCGGTGCTCTCCGCGGGACCCACGCCGCGCATCGACACGGCGGACTGGGAGTTCAGCATCACCAACGAGACCGGCGTCGTCTCGAGGTGGAACTGGGAGCAGCTGCACGCGCTGCCGATCGAGGACATCGACACCGACATCCACTGCGTCACCCGCTGGTCGAAGCTCGGCACGAACTGGCGCGGCGTCTCGCTCGACACCCTGTTCAAAGATGTCGACACCGTCTACGAGCACACGATGGCGCACTGCTACGGCGGCTACACCACCAACATCCCGCTCGCTGACCTACTCGACGGCAAGGCCTGGATCGCGTTCGATTTCGACGGCGAAGACCTCGACCCGGAGCACGGCGGGCCGGCCCGGCTGCTCGTGCCGCACCTGTACTTCTGGAAGAGCGCGAAGTGGATCAAGGGGCTGCAGATGCTGCCGCAAGACCAGCCCGGCTTCTGGGAGCAGAACGGCTACAACATGTATGGCGACCCCTGGCAAGAACAGCGCTATTGGTAGCCAGCTGGATGACCGCGACGGTCGCATCCGTGCACCCCGAGACGGCGAGCGCCAGGTCGCTCACCATCGACGTGCCCGGCTGGCGCGGCAACATCGCCGGACAGCATGTGGATGTCCGTCTCACCGCCGAAGACGGCTATCAGGCGGTGCGCTCGTACTCCCTCGCATCTAGCGGCCCCGGCGCGACGCTGCAGCTCGCGGTCGACCGGCTGCCCGACGGCGAGGTCTCGCCCTACCTTGTCGACGACGTTCTGCCCGGCGACCAGCTGGAGATCCGCGGGCCGCTCGGCGGGTGGTTCGTCTGGGAGCCCTCGCTGGCCGGCTCCGTGCAGCTGATCGCCGGCGGCTCGGGCATCGTGCCGCTGATGGCGATGATCCGTTCCCGGGCCGCGTCGGCGTCGACTTCGCCCTTCCGCCTGCTCTACTCGGTGCGCAACCCCGACGACGTGTTCTTCCGCGCCGAGCTCGAGACTCCGACACCGGGACTCGAGGTGACCTGGGCGTACACACGCGCGACCCCGACCGGATGGCCGAGGCCGACCGGACGCGTGACTGGCGACGACCTGTCCGCGCACTGCTTCCCGGCATCCGAGAACCCGGCGGTATTCGTCTGCGGACCAACCGGGTTCGTCGAGGCCGTTGCGAACGCGCTCGTGCTGCTCGGGCACGATCCTGCACGGGTGAAGACCGAACGATTCGGGGGCGCATGATGGCCGGACACGTCGACGGCAACGCGCTCGCGGGTCCGCTGTCTGAACTGTTCGCGTTCGACCCGACCACGGCATCCGCCCGCTGCGCCAGCTGCGGTGACACCGCGGTTCTCGCGCGAGCCATGGTCTACGAGAAGCCGCACTCGTTCATCGTGCGCTGCTCCGCCTGCGACGCGGTGCTGATGGTGGTGTTGCAGAAAGGCGACGCAACCGAGATCGATCTCGGCGGCCTGGCCTGGCTGCGCACCCTCGGTTGATGTACGTGGCGGGAGACACGCACCCTCGCGGCGGTTTAAACGCACTCACGGCGGGAGTTATGACTCCCGCCGTGAGGCGATAACTCCGCCGCGAGCGGCGTAAGGGTGACTAGCGCGCGGCAGAACCGTCAACATAGTCGGCATCCTGCTGCTTCCACGCGAAGAGCGCGCGCAGCTCCTTGCCGGTTGCCTCGATGGGGTGCTCTGCGCCTTTCTTGCGAAGCGCAAGGAACTCGGGAGCTCCGGCGTCCTGGTCATCGATGAAGCGCTTGGCAAATGCGCCCGACTGGATGTCATCCAGAACGGCCTTCATGTTCTCCTTCACCCGCGGGTCGATCACGCGCGGACCGGAGACGTAGTCGCCGTACTCGGCCGTGTCGGAGACCGACCAGCGCTGCTTGGCGATGCCGCCCTCCCACATGAGGTCGACGATGAGCTTCAGCTCGTGCAGCACCTCGAAGTAGGCGATCTGCGGCTGGTAGCCCGCCTCGGTGAGGGTCTCGAAGCCGTACTGCACCAGCTGCGAGACGCCGCCGCAGAGCACGGCCTGCTCGCCGAACAGGTCGGTCTCGGTCTCCTCGGTGAAGGTGGTCTTGATGCCGCCGGCACGCAGGCCGCCGATCGCCTTGGCGTACGACCAGGTGAGGTCCCAGGCGGTGCCGGTCGCGTCCTGCTCGACCGCCGCGATGATCGGAACGCCGCGGCCGGCCTCGTACTCGCGGCGCACGGTGTGGCCGGGGCCCTTCGGGGCGACCATGATCACGTCGACGCCCTCGGGCGCCTCGATGTAGCCGAAGCGGATGTTGAAGCCGTGCCCGAAGAGAATCGCGTTGCCGGCCTCCAGGTTGTCCTTGATGTCGGCGGCGTAGAGGCCACGCTGGTGCTGGTCGGGCGCCAGGATGACGACCACGTCGGCCCACTTCGCGGCCTCGGCGGAGGAGAGCACCTCGAAGCCGGCCTCGCTCGCCTTCTGCACCGACTTGGAGTCGGGCTTGAGGCCGATCTTGACCTCGACGCCCGAGTCGCGCAGGTTGAGCGCGTGGGCATGGCCCTGCGAGCCGTAGCCGATCACGGCGACCTTCTTGCCCTGGATCAGGGAGATGTCGGCTTCCTTGTCGTAGAAGATTTCAGTAAATTGCCTATTATTTCTTGTTCGGTCCCTGAGGCTCTCGAAGGGGCCACAGGCATTGCTGGTCGGCCGCTTCGAGTACCTCAGCGACCGGGGTACTTAGTTCTTGAAGACGCGCTCGGTGATGCTCTTGCCGCCGCGGCCGATGGCGAGAAGGCCGGACTGCGCGATCTCCTTGATGCCGTACGGCTCCAGCACGCGCAGCAGCGCCTCGACCTTCGCGGTGTCGCCGGTGACCTCGATCACGAGGGCGTCGGTGGCGACATCCACGATCCGGGCGCGGAACAGCGGGGCCGCCTCGAGTATCTGGGAGCGCGTTCCGTGGTCGACGCGCACCTTGATGAGCATGTGCTCTCGCTGCACGGTCTGGGCGGGGTCGAGCTCCACGATCTTGATCACATTGATCAGCTTGTTCAGCTGCTTGGTGACCTGCTCGAGGGGCAGCTCCTCCACGTCCACGACGACCGTGATGCGCGAGAGGCCCGCGATCTCGCTCGCGCCGACGGCGAGGCTCTCGATGTTGAAGCCGCGGCGGGCGAACAGCCCGGCCACGCGGGTGAGCAGGCCGGGGCGATCCTCCACCAGGAGGGACAGCACGTGGTGACTCATCGTCTACTCCTCTTCCCACTCGGGGGCGTGGTCCTTGGCGTACTGCACGTTCGAGTTGCCGACGCCCTGCGGAACCATCGGCCAGACCAGCGAGTCGCGGCTCACGATGAAGTCGATCACCACGGGGCGGTCGTTGGTCTCGTTGGCCAGCTTGATCGCGGCATCCACCTCCTCCTTCGTGGTCACGCGGATGCCGAGGGCGCCGTACGCGTCCGCCATCTTCACGAAGTCGGGCACCATGGCCGTGCCGTGGCCGGTGTTGAGGTCGGTGAAGGAGTGGCGGCCGTCGTAGAACAGCGACTGCCACTGGCGCACCATGCCGAGCGACGAGTTGTTGATGATCGCCACCTTGATCGGGATGTTGTTGATGGTGCAGGTGGCGAGCTCCTGGTTGGTCATCTGGAAGCATCCGTCGCCGTCGATCGCCCACACCGTGCGGTCGGGCTCGGCCACCTTCGCGCCCATGGCCGCCGGCACGCCGTAGCCCATGGTGCCCGCGCCGCCCGAGTTGAGCCAGGAGTTGGGGCGCTCGTACTTGATGAACTGCGCCGCCCACATCTGGTGCTGTCCCACGCCCGCGGCGTAGACCGCCTCCGGGCCGGTGATCTCGCCGATGCGCTGGATCACGTACTGCGGGCTGAGCAGGCCGTCGTCCGGCTCGTCGTACCCGAGCGGGAACCGCTCCTTGAGCTGGTCCAGGCGCACCCACCACTCGCTGAGGTCGTGCTCCTTGCCCTTCGTCGCCTCGGTGAAGGCGAGGGAGAGATCGGCGATGACGTCCTTGGCATCGCCGACGATCGGGACATCCGCCACCCGGATCTTGGAGATCTCGGCCGGGTCGATGTCGACGTGCACCACCTTCGCGTTCGGCGCGAACTCGCTCGGCTTGCCGGTCACCCGGTCGTCGAAGCGGGCGCCGATGGCGATGAGGAGGTCGGATTCCTGGATGGAGAGCACCGCGGGCACCGTGCCGTGCATGCCCGGCATCCCCAGGTTCAACGGGTTGGAGTCCGGGAAGACGCCGCGCGCCATGAGCGTGGTCACCACGGGGGCGCCCACCTTCTCGGCAAGCTCGAGCATCTCGGCGGAGGCCTTCGCACGGCCCACGCCACCGCCCACGTAGAACACGGGGCGCTTCGCCTCGGCGAGCAGCTGGGCCGCCGCCTGGATCTGCTTGCCGTGCGCCTTCGTGACCGGGCGGTACCCGGGCAGGTCCACCTTGGGCGGCCAGACGAACGCCGCGGTGTTCTGCTGCGCGTCCTTGGTGATGTCCACGAGCACGGGGCCGGGGCGGCCGGTCGAGGCGATGTGGTACGCCGCGGCGAGCGTGGCGGGCACGTCCTCGGCGCGGGTCACCAGGAAGGAGTGCTTGGTGATCGGCATCGTGATCCCCACGATGTCGACCTCCTGGAAGGCTTCCGTTCCCATCAGCGGGGAGAACTCCGGGCCGGTGATCGCGAGCAGCGGCACCGAGTCCATGTAGGCGTCCGCGATGGCGGTCACGAGGTTGGTCGCGCCGGGGCCGGACGTCGCGATGGCGACACCGACGCCGCCGGATGCCGCGGCATACCCCTCGGCCGCGTGGCCGGCGCCCTGCTCGTGGCGCACGAGGATGTGGCGGATGGCCGTCGACGACATGAGCTCGTCGTAGAACGGGATGATCGCGCCGCCCGGGAGGCCGAAGACGTCCTTGACGCCCAGCATCTCGAGTGACTTGAGGATGGCACCGGAGCCGGTGAGGATCTCGGGGGCCTTGGTCTTGCCCGCTGTGGGCACGGGAGTGTCCGTAGACATCATGTTCCTTGAAATAAGTGTTCGCGAAGGGTGAGCGCTGCCTACCCGGTGATGGCACCCTCTGCAGCAGAGTGCACGAGCTTCGAGTACTTAGCGAGAACGCCACGGGTATAGCGCGGAGGGAGCGGAGCCCAGCCAGAGCGGCGAGCTGCGAGCTCGGACTCGTCGACGAGTAGGTCGAGGGAGCGAGCTGCGATATCGACCCGTATTAGATCACCATCGCGCACGAAGGCGATTGGACCTGCGTCCACCGCTTCGGGTGCTATGTGGCCGATACACAGTCCGGTTGTGCCGCCTGAGAACCTGCCGTCGGTCAAGAGTAATACATCCTTGCCGAGGCCCGCACCCTTGATGGCCGCCGTGATGGCCAGCATCTCGCGCATGCCCGGTCCGCCCTTGGGGCCTTCGTAGCGGATGACGACGATGTCGCCCTTCTGGATCGTGCCCTCGGTGAGCGCGTCCATGGCCTCGCGCTCACGCTCGAACACGCGCGCCTGGCCCTCGAACAGGTCGGCGTCGAAGCCGGCCGTCTTGACGACCGCACCCTCAGGGGCGAGCGAGCCCTTGAGGATGGTGAGGCCGCCGGTCTTGTGGATCGGGTTGTCCAGCTTGCGGATGACCGTGCCATCAAGGTCGTCGGGGTTCAGCTCGGCGAGGTTCTCGGCCAGCGTCTTGCCGGTGACGGTGAGGCAGTCGCCGTGCAGCAGCCCGGCATCCAGCAGCGCCTTCATCAGCACCGGCACGCCGCCGTGGCGGTCCATGTCGGCCATCACGAAGCGGCCGAACGGCTTCATGTCGGCGAGGTGCGGCACCTTGTCGCCGATGCGGTTGAAGTCGTCGATGGTGAGCTCCACCTCGGCCTCGTGCGCGATCGCGAGCAGGTGCAGCACGACGTTGGTCGAGCCGCCGAGCGCCATCGCCACCGTGATGGCGTTCTCGAACGCCTCCCTGGTGAGGATGTCGCGGGTGGTTATGCCGAGCTTCAGCATGTTGACGACGGCCTCGCCGCTGCGGTGCGCGAAGTAGTCGCGGCGGCGGTCGGCGCTGGCCGGGCTGGTGGAGCCCGGGAGGGACATCCCGAGCGCCTCGGCGACGCTCGCCATCGTGTTGGCGGTGTACATGCCGCCGCAGGCACCCTCGCCGGGGGCGAAGGCGCACTCGATGCGGTGGGCGTCCTCGGCGCTCATCGTGCCGGCCTTCAGCCCCCCGACCGCCTCGAAGGAGTCGATGATCGTGATCTCCTTCTCGGTGCCGTCGGTGAGCTTGACCCAGCCGGGTGCGATCGAGCCGGCGTAGAGGAAGACGGAGGCCAGGTCGAGCCGCGCGGCAGCCATCAGCATGCCGGGCAGCGACTTGTCACAGCCCGCGAGCAACACGGAGCCGTC
>JAODAT010000114.1 GCA_025463565.1 Microbacteriaceae bacterium | reverse complement strand
CGCTCATTGTCTGGCGTGCCGAGAAGCGGAGCTTGCGCGCGGCCTCCTGCTGCAGGGTGGAGGTGCTGAACGGCGCTGCCGGACGGCGTGTGTACGGCTTCGACTCGACGCTTGTCACGACGATGCTGGTGGATGCGGCCTTCAGGGCCGTGGCGAGCGTCTCTACGGTCGCCTCGTCGAGAGCGACGGCATCCGACTTCAGCTGTCCCTTGTCGTCGAAGTCGCGACCAGTGGCAACGCGGTTGCCACCGAGGCGGGCGAGGCGGGCATCGAAGTTCTGTTTGTCCGCACTCGTAGTGAGCACTGTCGACAGGTCCCAGTAGCCGGCCGCGACGAACGCGAGGCGTTCACGCTCCCGGTCGACCACGAGACGGGTGGCGGCGGACTGCACGCGACCGGCCGAAAGCCCGGGGCCGACCTTGCGCCAGAGCACCGGCGACACCTCGTAGCCGTAGAGGCGGTCGAGGATGCGGCGGGTCTCCTGCGCGTCGACCAGGGCGGTGTCGATGTCGCGGGTGTTGTCCCGCGCCTCCTGGATGGCTTCCTTCGTGATCTCGTGAAAGACCATGCGCTTGACGGGGACTTTCGGCTTCAGCTCCTGCAGCAGGTGCCAGGCGATGGCTTCGCCCTCGCGGTCCTCATCAGTTGCGAGGTAGAGCTCGTCGGCGTTCTTCAGCGCGCGCTTCAGGTCGGCGACCGTCTTCTTCTTCTGGTCGGAGACCACATAGTAGGGAATGAAGCCGTTCTCGACGTCGATGGAGAACTTGCCCAGCGACCCCTTCTTCAGCTCGGGCGGCAGGTTTTTGGGCTCGATGAGGTCACGGATGTGGCCCACCGACGCGAGCACCTCGTATCCGTCCCCGAGGTACTGGGCGATGGTCTTCGCCTTGGCGGGCGACTCCACGATCACCAGCTTCTTCGTGCCTGGCACCTTGCTCCTTGTTTTTTCGCGACTTCTTGCCTGGTTGCAACATTTGGCCGCACGACGATCCGAATCCCGCTCAGCGTAGAGCGACGACGTGTGATCGGGGCGTCATTAGGGATTGAGTGGTGGAGCGTGGCCCCAACACGCACACGATACACACAGAAACACGGAACGGTGCTAATTGACCACAGGCTACGGCGGGCCGGCCGTCGCCGTTCCGGTCACCCTGAGCCCGAAAACGGTGCGGTCCGCGCGCACAGTCACGACCTGGCCCTCCACCTCGCAGCCGGCGAGCGACGCGCCGTTCGACTCCGCCACCCGACCCGCCTCTTGGCAGGGGAAACCCGGAATGATTCCCACCGCAGCGTCCGCTCCGGCGAGCGCGGCGGCATCCGCGGCATCGGCCGTCTGCTGCTTCGCTTGCAGCACGGCGTCGAGCGGCAGCAACATTCCGGCGAGAAGCGCGGTCGCGCCCATGATGGCCACCGCGAGGATGGAGCCGCTCCCTTTATCCCAGTGCACAGCTCGTGGCCTTCAGGTCGACTCCGCCGAGAAGGCCGAGGCTCGCGGATGTCGAGGCAGTCACGCAGACCAGGTCGCCCCGGTCGGCGCGAACGATCGTCGCCGCGGTCGCCGGTGCGGCGTCGCCCCTCGACTCCGCCCGCGCCGCGGCCGCGGCCGTCGCCTGCAGCTCCAGCTGCTCCGCGGCCAGTCGCATCCCGCCGAGGCAGCATGCCAGCACCACGATCACGGCCGGGATCACCACGGCGAATTCCGCGGTGACGCTGCCTCTATCCGCCCTCCCTCTTGTATCCGGCACTGTCATTGGCCGGCGCCGAGCGCTTTCTGAACGATGCCGAGCAGCAGATCCCGCACCGCATCGCTGCGCAGGATCGCGACCAGAAGCCCGGCAAACCCCACTGCTGCGAGTGTCGCAATCGCGTACTCGGCGGTCGCGGCGCCCGTCTCGTCGCTCAGTTTTTTCGGAGGACCGTGTTTCTTCATGGGCCAAGGCTCGCCCTTGCCTTCCCGGGGCCGAGCTTCCCGCGCGCGATCTGCAGACTTCATGCTCACGCGCCGCCTGTGAGCGAACCGACGGTCGACCCCACCACCGAGATGAGCATCGGCGCGACCGCCAGCAGCATGAAGGCGGGTAGCACGCAGATTCCGAGCGGCAGCATCAGCATCACGGAGAGCCGTTCGGCCGCGCGCTGGCCCGCGGACCGCGCTTCCCGCCGCGCCTGCTCGGCCGCGCTGCGCAGCAGCAACGCAGCGGGTACTCCGGCTCGCGCGGACAACGAGAGGATCTCGTCCACGTCATCAGGCGTCAGCCGATGCGCGTGCTGCGCCGTTCGCACCGCGGCGAGCGCCCGCGGGATCGACGCACCGCCAGACACCGCGATCGCCACCAGGTCGAAGCCGAGACCCGGTACCGCGGTCGGCGCTCTCGCCGCGCGCAGCATCCGTCGACTCCAGAGCCGGGCGAGCAACACCAGCAGCACGCCGACCACGAAACAGACGATGCCGGGAACCGTCGTGAACAGTGTGCCGATCGTGTCGAACCCCAGCGCGAACCCGAAGAGCACTCCCACAACGGGCAGCACCATCATCAGGCGGGTGGTGGCCTGCGGGCCGGCGAGTGCCGTGCGGGCGTCGCGCTCGTTGTCCGCGATGGCGCGCAACGACGCCGCGAAACGGTGGAGGGTCTGTGCGAGCGGGGCACCGGCATCCGTCGCCACTTCCCAGGCCGCGACGAGTCCACGTACAGCCTCGGAGTCGCCGGGCGGATGACCGCCGACGTACTCGCACGCGGAGGCCGGCGCCACACCCGCCTCGAGCAACACTCCCAAACGCTCGACCGTCTCAGCCAGAGAGTCGTACTCATTCAATCGCGAGCCGATCGCGGTCGTCGAGGACCAGCCGGCCGATCTCCGCCAGGTGGCGCCCCTCGGGGGTGCGCACAACGTGCAGTACCGCGCCGATGGCGCTGACCGCCTGCCGCGCGATCGCGGTGGGTCCGAGCCCGGCGAGAGCGCCGAGAGCCTCCAGCCGAGCAGGAACGTCGGCGAGCGAGTTGGCGTGCAGGGTTCCGGCACCGCCGTCGTGACCGGTGTTCAGCGCGCCGAGTAGCTCACGGATCTCCGCGCCACGACACTCCCCTAGCACGAGCCGATCCGGACGCATGCGCAGCGCCTCGCGCACGAGGCGGTCGAGACCCACCGACCCCGCGCCCTCCAGATTGGCCTGTCGCGCCTCCAGCGAGACGAAGTGCGGATGCCCCGGTCGCAGTTCGGCGACATCTTCGATGGCGACGATGCGGTCGGCCATCGATGCCGCGCCGAGCAGCGCCGACAGGAGGGTGGTCTTACCGCTGCCCGCCGCGCCCGTGATGAGAAGGTTGGTGCGCTCCTCGACGAACCCGAACACTCGCGCGCGCGGGACGACGCCGAAGAAGCCGGACGCGTCGAGCGCGTCGAGATCGAGGCGCCGCAATCGCGGAAGCCGGATGGAAATGAGCGTGCCGGCGGGCGACACCGGCGGAAGCACCACGTGCACCCGGATGCCGTCGTGCAGCCGCACGTCAACGCACGGACTCGCCTCGTCGATGTGCCGGCCACCGGCGGCGATCAGTGCAACGGCGTAGTCGCGCAGGATCGCTTCGTCGGTCCACGGGGATGGCTCGCGCAGGAGTCCCGTGCCGCGGTCGCACCACAGCTCGCCCGGCCCGTTGGCGAACACATCGGTCACGGCTGGGTCCGCCACGAGAAACTCGAGCTCACCGAACCCGCCGGACTCCCGAATGGGCGCGGCGACTCGCCCTGGTCGCACGGCAACGAATGGCGCTTCGGTCATCCGCCGACTCTACGAACCGGCGCGCGCCGTTTGAGTCGCTGGATCCCGGCCTGTGCACCGGGTACGCTCGCCGGTCTTGTGCAGGAGCGGAAGCTCGCCGCTTACTGGTTCATAACTCAGGCAGAGCGCCTGAGTTACGAACGGCGCCCACGCGAACCTCACCCGCGGTGATGACGTCGGCGGTGACGCATCCCGCTAACGCCGAACGGCGTTTTAAACGAAGAGGGGCGGCGCCTGTTGGGGGGAACCGGCGCCGCCACAGCAGTACAGGATTGGGGGGAATCACTGAAGTACTGCCAGCCGAACTTGCGTTCAACGGGATTCAGTGTACTCCGGTGCCCTGACTGCGCAAGAGTGAATGACGGGTGAATTGGGCCCACTCACAGGGATGAATTGTGCGGACCCCATTTGTCACGAAATCGGTCGCGACCCTTCGGCGGTCTAGTATCGAAACCGCCTCCCGCGAGCTGTGATAAGGAACGACGATGTCCTCAGATTCGATTGACAATCTCATGCACGAGGAGCGGCGTTTTCCGCCCCCGGAGGCGTTCGCGAAGACCGCGATCGCGACTGACGAGCTGTACGACGATGCGCGCAGTGACCGCCTCGCGTTCTGGGCGAAGCAGGCCCGTGAACTACTGACCTGGCACACCGATTTCACCCAGACGCTCGACTGGTCGGGGGCGCCGGTGGCGCGCTGGTTCCATGACGGCGAGCTGAATGTCGCATACAACTGCCTGGACCGGCACGTGGAAGCCGGCAACGGTGACCGGGTGGCCATCAACTGGGAGGGCGAGCCCGGCGACACCCGCACCATCACCTACGCCGAACTGACGGCGGACGTGAAGCGCGCCGCCAACATGCTCACCGACCTCGGTATCGGCAAGGGTGACACGGTCGCCATCTACCTGCCGAACGTGCCGGAGGCGGTCATCTCCATGCTCGCGGTGGCGCGCATCGGCGCCATCCACTCGGTGGTGTTCGGCGGTTTCAGTGCGGAGAGCCTTCGCTCCCGCATCGATGACGCCAGCGCGAAGCTCGTGATCACGGCCGACGGCGGCTGGCGCAAGGGCAAGGTGAGCCCGCTGAAGCCGGCGGTGGATGGTGCGCTCGCCCTCGAGAAGGACACAGCGCACACCGTTGAGCATGTGCTCGTGGTGAAGCGCGGCGAGAACGAGGTCGACTGGGTCGAGGGCAGGGATGTCTGGTGGCACGACAGGTTCGAGGCCGCCGCCCCTGAGCATGAGGCGCAGCCGTTCAATGCCGAGCATCCCCTGTTCATCCTCTACACGTCGGGCACGACCGGTAAGCCGAAGGGCATCATCCACACCTCGGGCGGCTACCTCACCCAGGCCACCTTCACCCACAAGAACGTGTTCGACCTGCACCCGGAGACCGACGTCTACTGGTGCACGGCCGACGTCGGCTGGATCACCGGCCACAGCTACGCCGTCTACGGCCCGCTCTCGAACGGGGCCACCTCGGTGCTCTACGAGGGGACGCCGGATGCCCCGCACCCGGCCCGCTGGTTCGAACTGATCCAGAAGTACAAGGTGTCGATCTTCTACACGGCGCCCACGGCCATCCGCTCTTACATGAAGCTGGGCCGCGCCTCTCTCGACGCGTTCGACCTGTCGAGCATCCGCCTGTTGGGCAGCGTCGGCGAGCCGATCAACCCCGAGGCCTGGATCTGGTACCGGGATGTCGTGGGCGGCGGCACAGCACCCATCGTGGATACCTGGTGGCAGACGGAGACCGGCGCGATAATGATCTCCGCGCTCCCGGGAGTCACCACTCTGAAGCCCGGCTCGGCCCAGGTGCCGCTGCCGGGTATTTCGATCGACGTGCTCGATGAGGCCGGCCACCCGGTGCCACCGGGTGGCGGCGGACTGCTCGTCGTCACCGAACCATGGCCGTCGATGCTGCGCGGAATCTGGGGCGACCCCGAACGTTTCCGCGAGACCTACTGGTCGAAGTTCGGAACCAAGTATTTCGCCGGCGACGGCGCCCGCAAAGACGAGGACGGCGACATCTGGCTGCTCGGCCGGGTGGATGACGTGATGAACGTGTCGGGCCACCGCCTCTCGACCGCGGAGATCGAGTCGGCGCTGGTGTCGCATCCGATCGTCGCGGAGTCTGCGGTGGTGGGCGCGGCCGACGAGGCGACCGGTCAGGCCGTGGTGGCATTCGTGGTGCTGCGCTCCGAGAAGGCTGCCGGCCAGACCAAGGACGAGGCGAGCGCGCTTCTGCGGTCACACGTCGCTACCCAGATCGGCGCGATCGCCCGGCCGAAGCAGGTTTTCATCGTCGACGAACTGCCGAAAACCCGCTCGGGCAAGATCATGCGTCGGTTGCTTCAGGATGTCGTGGAGGGCCGCCCGATCGGCGACACCATGACCCTGGCCGACGCGACGGTCATGCAGACGATCGCCGACCAGCTGCGGTAAAAGGGGGTCGAGCTTGTCGAGACCTCACCAGCGGGAAGCTCGTCGGTGAGGTCTCGACAAGCTCGACCCGCCTAAGCGAACTCGAGAATCAGCTCCACCTCGACGGGCGAGTCGAGCGGTAGCACGGCCACTCCCACCGCGCTGCGAGCGTGCCTGCCCGCATCACCGAAGACCTCCCCGAGTAGCTCGGAGGCGCCGTTGATGACCCCGGGCTGGCCGGTGAACTCCGGCACAGACGAGACGAACCCGACGACTTTCACGATCCGCACCACCCGGTCGAGCGAGCCGATCACGGATGCGGCTGCGGCGAGCGCGTTGAGCGCGCACTGGCGCGCATAGGCCTTGGCATCCTCGGGGGTCACGCCCGCGCCCACCTTGCCGGTGGCCGGAAGGGCACCGTCCACCATGGGGAGTTGGCCTGCGGTGAAGACGAGGTTGCCGCTGATGATGGCAGGCACGTATGCCCCGGCGGGAGCCACCACAGTGGGCAGTGTGAGGCCGAGTTCGGTAAGGCGGGCGGCGATATCCATCAGTTCTTTTCCTTTTCACGCTTGAAGTAGGCGACCAGACCGCCTTCGGGCCCGGTGACCACCTGCACGAGTTCCCAGCCTTCCGACCCCCAGTTGTTGAGGATTGCCGCCGTGTTGTGCACGATCAGCGGGGTGGTCAGGTATTCCCACGTAGTCATCGGGTTCCGTCCAGTGTTGTCAGAGGCTAGTTGCGTAGCTTCATACTATGGTCGACCGTTTTGCGCGCTCCGGAATTTTGTCCACCGTCGGAGCGATGGTCGCGATGAGCGTCGTCGCCGGCGTGCTCGTCGCCGCGGCGGTGACCCCGGCGATCGCCGTCGCGGACTCCGCGGCGACGTCCGGCATCAGCGTGTTCGACAACCTGCCCGACTACATCACCGTCGGGGCCGAGTCGCAGCAGAACGAGATTTTCGCCGTCAAGGACGGCAAGCCGGTGCAGATCGCCACCACCTACGACCAGAACCGCCAAGAGGTGGGCTGGAGCGACATCTCGACCTATCTGAAGGATGCAGCGGTCGACGGTGAGGACCGGCGGTTCTACAGCCACGGAGGCGTGGACATTCCGTCGGTGGTGCGCGCCGCCATCTTCAACACGACCGAGTCGCAGAACGGCGTCTCCGGATCATCCACCCTCGACATGCAGCTGGTGAAGAACATCCTCGTGCAGCAGGCGCTGCAGCTGAGTGACGCGAGCGCCCGCAAAGCGGCATACGCCGCGGCGATCAGCGACACCTTCAGCCGCAAGCTGAAAGAGATGAAGCTGGCGATCGGCCTCGATCAGAAATATTCGAAGAAGCAGATCCTCGCGGCGTATCTCAATATCACGGGCTTCGGCGGCAATACCTACGGCGTGGAGGCCGCGTCGGAGGAGTATTTCTCGACCACGGCCGACAAGCTCACCGTGGCCCAGGCAGCCAGCCTGATCGCCACCGTGCAGCAGCCGAACCTGCAGAACCTTGGCAGCACCAAGAATTACGCGGCCAACAAGGTGCGGCGTGACGAGATCCTCGCCGATATGTATGCGGCGAAAGACATCACAAAGGCCCAGTACGACACGGCCAGCGCTACTCCGATCGCGTCCGAGGTGAAGTTCACCGCACCGACCAGCGGCTGCCTCTACGCGTCCGACGCGCAGTTCGCCTGCGACTATGTGCAGCGACTCGTGCCGACACTGGCGTCGCTCGGGTCAACCGCGACCGAGCGCACGCAGAACTGGGCGCACGGTGGGTACAAGATCTACACCAGCATCGACCTCACCCAGCAGGATGTCGCCCAGACCGCCCTCTCCGCGGACGCGCCGGCGAACGAGACCCGCTTTGCCCTCGGAGCCGCCGCGGATGCCGTGCAGCCCGGCACCGGACGCATCCTGGTGATGGCGCAGAACAAGGTTTTCGACGATTCGGCGACCGGCGACCCGGTCACCACCACGGCCGTGAACTACAGCACCGATAAGGCATACGGCGGATCATCCGGCTTCCAGACCGGGTCTACCTACAAGATCTTCACGCTCACCGACTGGCTGCAGAAGGGTCACGGCCTGAACGACGTGGTGAACGGCAGCGTCCGCACCTTCCAGCAGTCGTCCTTCAACGCCTCGGAGTGTTCGGCCCCGTTCGCCGGCACCTACACACCGCAGAATGACTCGCCCGGTGAGGGCGGCTCGATGACCGTGCTGCAGGCCACCGCGAACTCGGTCAACGCCGCCTTCGTTGGCATGGCGCAGCAGCTGGACATGTGCGACATTCGCAACGACGCCCAGGCGATGGGCGTGCACCGGGCCGACGGATCGCCTCTCGTCGTCTCCCCCTCGAGCGTTCTCGGCATCAACGAGATCGCCCCACTGACCATGGCGGGCGCGATCGCCACCATCGGCGACGGCGGAATGTACTGCGCGCCCACCATCGTCGACTCGATCACCGACCCGAACGGAAAGACACTGCCGGGGCAGGCGAAGAGCTGCACCCAGTCCATCGACCCCACGATCGCCGCGACCGATGCCTACGCGCTTGCCAGCGTCATGACCTCCGGCACCGGAACGCCGGGCAACCCGCGCGACGGGGTGCCGATCGTCGGCAAGACCGGCACGACAGACGGCGCCTACCAGAACTGGCTCATCGCCAGCACGACCAAGGCCGCGCTCGCGGTCTGGGTGGGCAACATCCAGGGCACGGCCAGCCTCAGGTCGACGAAGGATCCGCAGGGCGACCAGAATCTGCGCAACATCACCATCGCCGGCACGAACGGCTACAACACGAAGTTCAACATCTTCCGCGTCACCATGAAGTCGCTCGACACGAATCCCGACTACCGGGGCGGTACCTTCCCGTCGCCTGACCCCACCCTTCTCGAGGGCAGCGGGGTCACAGTGCCGTCGGTCGTCGGCGAGCAGCCGAGCGAGGCGGAGTCCGTGCTCGAGGGGCTCGGATTCACGGCCACCGATGGCGGCACCGTCGCGTCGGGCCTGCCCGTCGGAGAGGTGGCCTCCACCGACCCGGCGGCGGGCACCAGCGCCGCGCTCGGCAGCGAGATCACCTACTACACGAGTGACGGCACGCTGGCGAAGGCAATGCCGAACGTGGTCGGGCAGTCGAAGCACAACGCGATCGCGATGCTGGTGGCGGATGGGTTCAGTTCCTCGAACATCACCATCACCTGGACCACCGGCACCGTTCTCTCCGTCTGCACCGTCACGGCCTCGAATCCCGTATCGGGGGCGGCGACCAGCACCGATTCACCGGTCACACTCACGGTCAGTGACGGTGGCGCGACCTCTGGGACCGATCCGGGCACCTGCACTTAGCGCCGCTCTCGACACCGGCGTACAGACAGTTCTTTGCACGGGAGCGTACCGTGCGAGAAATGGATGCCCAGACCCTTCTTCAGGGTAAATTCACCGCTGTGCTCGGCCTGGTCTTCATGAGCATCGTCGCGGGAGCACTCGTGGCGGCCAGCCTCACCCCCGGGCTGGTGGCGGCCGACCGTGCGGCGTCAGCGACCATCGGCATCTTCAACGACCTGCCCGAGTACATCGCCGTCGGCCAGCAGTCCCAGCGAAATGAGATCTTCGCGACGCGAGCGGGCCAGCCGGTGCAGATCGCGACGACCTACGACCAGAACCGCCAGGAGGTGGGCTGGACCCAGGTATCCCAATTTCTGAAAGATGCCGCGGTCGACGGTGAGGACCGCCGGTTCTACAGCCATGGCGGCGTCGACACCACCGCCCTCGTGCGCGCGCTGATCCAGAACCAGACCTCCGCGAACGACGGCGTCTCTGGCGCCTCGACCCTCGACATGCAGCTGGTGAAGAACATCCTGGTGCAGCAGGCCATCCAGATCGAAGATCCCGCGAAGCGCTCGGCGGCGCTGAAGGCGGCGCAAAGCGCCACGATCGATCGCAAGCTCAAGGAGATCAAACTCGCCGTCGGTCTCGACAAGCGCTACTCGAAGAAGGAGATCCTTCTCGCTTACCTCAACATCACGGGCTTCGGCGGAAACACCTACGGCGTCGAGTCTGCCGCGGAAGAGTATTTCTCCACCGACGCGGCGCACCTGACGCTCGCGCAGGCCGCCAGCCTGATCGCCACCGTGCAGCAGCCGAATGAGCAGAACCTGGGCAGCGCGAAGAACTACCCGGCCAACAAGCTGCGCCGCGATGAGATCCTCGCCGACATGCTGGCGGCGAAAGACATCACCAGGGCGCAGTTCGACACGGCGGTCGCGACGCCCATCGCCGCCGAGGTGAAGCTGACGGCGCCGACCAGCGGATGCCTGTACGCCTCCGACGCGAAGTTCGCCTGCGATTACGTCGAGCGACTCGTGCCGACGCTCACCTCCCTCGGCGACACGGTCGAGGCGCGGCAAGCCGCCTGGGCGACGGGCGGCTACAAGGTGTACACGAGTATCGACCTCGACCAGCAGGACGTCGCGCAGACAGCGCTCGAGACGGACGCGCCCGCCGATGAGACCCGTTTCGCTCTCGGCGCCGCGGCGGATGCGATCCAGCCAGGCACCGGCCGCATCCTGGTGATGGCGCAGAACAAGGCGTACGACAATTCGGCCGATGCCGACACCCTACGAACGACGGCGATCAACTACAGCACCGACAAGGCGTACGGCGGGTCCTCCGGATTCCAGACCGGGTCGACCTACAAGGTGTTCACCCTCACCGACTGGCTGGAGAACGGCCACGCGCTGAACGACGTCGTCAATGGGAGCGTGCGCGCCTTCCCGCAATCATCGTTCTCCGCCCGCTGCCTCCCGCCGGGCTCCTTCGTCGGCACATACACGCCGAAGAACGACAGCGCGGGCGAGGGCGGCAGCATGACGGTGCTGTCAGCGACCATCAACTCGGTGAACGCCGCGTTTGTGGGGATGGCACAGAAGCTCGACCTGTGCGACATCCGCTCCGTCGCCGAGAGCATGGGCATCCATCGCGCTGACGGCGCCGAGCTCAGCCCCGACCCGTCCAGCGTGCTCGGCACGAATGAGATAGCGCCGCTCTCGATGGCGGGAGCGATCGCTACGATCGGTGCCAACGGACAGTACTGTGTGCCGACCATCGTTGATTCGATCGTCGACGCGAAGGGAGCGACGCTGCCGGGCCAGACCAGACAGTGCACTCAGGCACTGCCGACCACTATCGCCGCGACGGTGGCCTACGCGCTGGCGCAGGTACTCAAATCCGGTACCGGCAGCCCCGGCAACCCCCATGACGGCGTGCCGATCGTGGGCAAGACGGGCACGACCGATGGTTCTTACCAGAACTGGTTGATCGCTTCGACGACGAAGGCCGCACTCGCGGTCTGGGTCGGCAACATCAAAGGCACCCCGGCGCTTGCCACGAGCAAAGATCCGCAGGGCGACCAAAGCCTTCGTCAGGTCACCGTCGCAGGAACCAACGGCTACAACACCAAGTTCAATATCTTCCGCACCGTTTTTGCCTCGATCGACACCGATCAGCTTTACCGTGGTGACAACTTCCCGGCAGCCGATCCGGCGCTAGTTACCGGAACCCACCCGTACAGTTCGTACTCATCGCCCATCCCATCGACCATCGCGCCGGGCGACGACGGCAACTGATGGAGACCCGCCATTCTCAGGACCATCCGTTACTATCGGGGCCATGTCTGCCCAATTATCGCGACGACCCGCCGGAATGCTCGGCGCGATCCTCGGACTCGTCGGCTTCAGCGCACTCGCCGGCGTACTTGTCACCGCGATGGTCACACCGGCACTCGCCGTGACCAGCCTCACCGCGAAAAGCTCGATCGGGGTGTTCCAGAACCTGCCCGACTTCATCCAGATCGGCGCACTCTCCCAACAGAACGAGATCTACGCCAAGTCGGGTGGCAAAGACGTCAAGATCGCGAGCGTGTACAAGCAGAATCGCCAGGAGGTCGCCTGGGGTGACGTCTCCCAGTACCTGAAGGATGGCGCGGTCGACGGTGAGGACCGCCGCTTCTACGACCACGGCGGCGTTGACCTGCCCTCGGTGGCCCGCGCGGCCATCCTCAACCAGACCCAGTCGGCGAACGGCACGTCGGGCTCCTCGACACTAGACATGCAGCTGGTGCGCAACATCCTCGTTCAGCAGGCCCTTGCCATCACAGATCCGACCAAACAAAAAGCCGCATACAGCGACGCGGTGAAGCAGACGCTCGACCGCAAGCTCAAGGAGATGAAGCTCGCGATCGGCCTCGATAAGCGGTACACGAAGCAGCAGATCCTGCTCGGCTATCTCAACATCGTCGGCATGGGCAACAACACATACGGGGTGGAGTCGGCGGCTGAACAGTATTTCAGCGTTTCGGCAAAAGATGTCACGCTCGCCCAGGCTGCGAGCCTCATCGCTATCGTGCAGCAGCCGAACCTTCAGAACCTCAACACCCCGAAGAACTACCCCGCCAACAAATTGCGTCGAGACGAGATTCTCTCGGCAATGCTCTCGTCGAAACACATCACCCAAAAGCAGTACACCGAGGCGGTCAACACTCCGATCGCCAAGGAGATCAAGCTTCAGGCGCCCACCAGCGGATGCCGCAACACGGTCCCGATCGGCGCCGCGTGGGCCTGCGACTACGTTCAGAAGCTCATCACCGTCAACCCGCCCGCCGACTTCCCGCAGATCCCGCCGGCCGTCAGCGCCCTGGGCGCTACGCCCGCGGAGCGTCTCGCCAACTGGGACAAGGGCGGGTACAAGATCTACACCAGCATCAACCTCGACCTGCAAGCGGCGGCCGATACGTCGATGCAGACCCAGACCCCGTACGACGAGACGAGAATCCCTCTCGGATCGGCGGCGGACACCGTCGAGGCAGGCACCGGGCGAATACTGGTGATGGCCCAGAACAAGATCTTCGACGACGCGCCGGCGCTTCCGGGTGCTGCCGTGGACCCCACCCGCTCCGCGGTCAACTTCAGCACCGACTTCCCGTGGGGCGGTTCGGGCGGGTTTCCCACCGGATCCACCTTCAAGACCTTCGACCTCGCCAACTGGCTGCAGAACGGCCACGGTCTCGGCGACCTCGTCGACGGTTCCGGCCCGCAGACCTATAACTTCGCGTCATTCGCCGCGAGTTGCCTTCCGGGCGGCTCGACCGGAGGCGGCACCTTCAAGCTCCAGAACGATGGCAACTCGGCCGGCGGAAACATGACGGTGAGGGATGCCCTTATCGGGTCGGTCAACAACGCCTTCATGCACATGGCCGAGCAGTCCGACCTCTGCAGCATCCGCGACACGGCGGCCGCCATGGGCGCCCACCGCGCGGACGGCAAGATCTACCCGTACGGCGGCTCGCTCGAGATCACCCCGAACTTCATACTCGGGTCGAACGAGCAGGCGCCACTGACGATCGCCGCGGCCGGTGCGACAGTCGCAGCGAACGGGCTGCACTGCCTGCCGATCATCGTCGACAAGGTCGTCGACCCGAACGGTAAGACGCTGCCGGGCCAGACGCCCACCTGCAACCAGGCGATCTCCCCCGAGGTCGACGCCGGCGTGCTGAACGCCATGCAGGGCTCGATGACCAGTGGAACGTCTTCTCCCGGAAACCCCCACGACGGCGTGCCGTACGCGGGCAAGACCGGTACCGGTAACACGGCCGACCACGTCTGGCTGAACGGCCTCACCACAAAGCTCGCCACCGCGGTCTGGACCGGCGACATCATCGGCCACGCCAGCCTCCGGCAGACCATCAACCCGAATACGCGCCAGTATTACGCGTCCTCGTCCCGCTTCGCCATCTTCAAGGCGATCATGTCGCTCGCCGACCAGGATCCGACGCTTCGGGGTGGGAGTTTCCCTGTCGCAGACGCGCAGATGCTGTCCGGCACGTCGGCCGAGGTCCCGAACGTCGTCGGCTCGACCGCGGAGCAGGCCAACTCGGTGCTCACCTCGCTCGGCTTCACGGTGACACTGGGCGGTACCCAGGCATCAGGACTCCCGGTTGGCCAGGTCTCCAGCACCGACCCGGGCGCAGGGGGCAAGGTGCCGAAGGGCGCGACCGTCACCATCTACACGAGTGACGGAACGCTGGCGACGACCATGCCGAATGTGGTCGGGATGTCCCTGCACGACGCCAACAACGCAATTGCCTCGAAATTCACATCGACACCCAGCGTGACGTACGTGAACTCCGCCCAACCGAGCGATCTCTGCAAGGTCAAGTCGTCCAACCCCGCTGCCGGGGCCGCGGCGACGAAGACCGATCCTGTCTCGCTCGTCGTGTACAGCGACAAGCCGACGCCGATGCCGCCGACCGTCGCCTGTCCGCAGTGACAGCGCGCTCAGTAACACCGGGCACTCGGTGACACTGGGTTCCACCGCCGGCCGGCGCGCCGGCACCGCGGCTGCGGTGCTGGCCGCCGCAGGCCTCGGCACCCTGGGCTGGGGCGTTCTGGTCGAGCGGAACAGGTTCACTCTGCGCCGCGAGACCGTGCCGGTGCTCGAACCCGGCGCCAGGCCATTGACCGTGCTGCATCTCTCGGACCTCCACATGGCTCCGTGGCAGCGCGCCAAGCAGGAGTGGATCCGCGGGCTCGCCGTCTATGAACCCGACCTCATCGTCGACACCGGTGACAACCTGGGGCATCGCGAGGGCCTGCGGGGGGTCGAGTACGCGCTCGAGCCGTTCCGCGGCATCCCCGGCGTGTTCGTGCACGGCTCAAACGATTACCACGGCCCGGTGTTGAAGAACCCGTTCACCTACTTCACGGGACCGTCGAAGGTGCGCGGCCCGCGTCCCAATCTCGACACCGCCGCGCTGAACGGATATCTCGAGGGACTCGGCTGGCTCGACCTCAACAACACCGCGCGCGCGATGAGCATCAAGGGCTCACGACTGGAGTTTCTCGGGGTGGGTGACGCCCACATCGGCTGGGACCATCTGGAGAAACTGCCCGGTGCGATGGATGACCTGCGGGAGAACGTCGGATGGGCGGACGATCCGACCGGCCCCGACCCGGTCACCATCGGGCTCACGCACGCGCCGTATCGACGGGTTCTCGACAGCTTCCTCACCCAGGGTGCCGAGCTCGTCTTCGCTGGGCACACGCACGGCGGCCAGGTCTGCGTGCCCGGCTACGGCGCTCTTGTGACGAACTGCGACATCCCGCGCGAACAGGTGCGCGGACTCAGCACGTGGGAGCACGCCCACCGAATCGCCTATCTCGAGGTCTCCGCGGGCCTCGGAACGTCTATCTACGCTCCCGTCCGGTTCGCTTGCCCACCCGAGGCGGTACTGCTGACACTCGTCGGTTCGGATTTCAGCTATTCTTGATGAGGCTTCCCGCTCGCGAGAGCGAAAGTCGATCGGGGTGTGGCGCAGTTTGGTAGCGCGCTTCGTTCGGGACGAAGAGGTCGTGGGTTCAAATCCCGCTACCCCGACATGTTTTACTAGAAGGGCCGCGAGAAATCGCGGCCCTTTCGCATTCGGAGGCCCAGATGACTCGCACCATGCCCTTCACCTCGGTCAGCGACGTGAAATCCCAGCTCGAGTCAGTCGGCTACCTCGCCTCCGACGCCATCGCCACGACCGTGTTTCTGGCCAGCGAGCTCGGTAAACCGTTGCTCATCGAGGGGCCGGCCGGCGTCGGTAAGACCGCGCTCGCCCAGGCCGTGTCGGAGGCGACCAGCGCGGCGCTGGTGCGCCTGCAGTGCTACGAGGGCGTCGATGAGTCCCGCGCGCTCTACGAGTGGAACCACGCGAAGCAGCTGCTGCGCATCACGGCGGGTCGGGACGAGACCTGGGATGACGCGCGAACCGACATCTTCAGCGAAGAGTTCTTGCTTACCCGCCCGCTGCTCACCGCCATCCGCAACAGCGAGCCGACCGTGCTGCTCATCGATGAGGTCGACAAGGCCGACGTCGAGATCGAGGGGCTGCTGCTGGAGGTGCTCGGAGACTTCCAGGTCACCATCCCGGAGCTCGGCACGATCAGGGCGCTCCACCGGCCCTTCGTCGTGCTCACGTCCAACGCCACGCGCGAACTGTCCGAAGCACTGCGCCGCCGCTGCCTGTTCTTGCACATCGACTTTCCGGAAGCCGACCTGGAGGAGCGCATCCTGCGGTCGCAGGTGCCCGAGCTCGACTCAGCGCTCACCGCGTCGGTGGTGCGCGTAGTCAACACGCTGCGAGCGATGCCGCTGCGCAAAGCGCCGTCAGTGTCGGAAACCATCGACTGGGCACGCACGCTCCTCGCCCTCGGCGCCGAGACGCTCGACGAGAAGGTCGTGAACGAGTCGCTCGGGGTGATCCTCAAACACCGCGACGACCAGGAGCGCGCCACGAAGCTGCTCGACCTGACCCCCAGCGTATGACCACCGCGCCATGAGTCTTCCTGAGCGGCTCGTCGAATTCGTCACGGCGCTGCGCGGCAACGGAATCACCGCCGGCACCGGCGAGACCGTCGACGCCGGGCAAGTGATCGAGGTGCTGGGGCTCGACGACCGGGAGCGGTTGCGGGAGGGGCTCGCGGCGGCGCTGCTGCGCGGCGCCTCGCAACGGGCCGCCTTCGATGCGGTGTTCGACATCCACTTCCCGGCCGGCGCGGGCGCACCGGAGAGCGCACGTGACACCGACCCCGAACTCGATGTTGCGGAGTTGCGCGAACAGCTCACCGAGGCGCTCGCGAACGGTGACCAGGCGGGTCTCGGCAGGCTGGCCGGTGTCACAGTCGACCGGTTCGGCCGACTCGGCGTGGTTACCGACGGCTGGTCGGGTTACATGGCTCTGGAGCGCGTGCAGCCTCAGAACCTGCTCTCCGGCGCGCTCCAGCTGCGCGGAAGCGATCGCAGCGGGACCGGGGGGCTCGGCAATCGGGCGGAGGCGCAGGAGATCCGCGGGCTCATCCAGGAGTTCCGCCGAATGGTGCAGGCGGAGGCGCTGCGCCGCTCGGCGGAGGTGCGCGGGCGCGAGCGGATGGCCGCGAACGCTGTGCCGAAACAGCTCGACCGCGTCGACTTCCTCACCGCCAACGCCCAGCAGCTCGCCGAGCTGCGACGGGTGGTGCGTCCACTCGCCCGGCGGCTGGCCACCCGGCTGGCCGCCCGCCGACGGCGGCACTCTCGTGGCCGGATCGACATCCGCAAGACACTCCGCCGCTCGATGTCCACCGGCGGCGTACCCATCGAACCGGCGTGGGAGAAACCCCGCCCGACGCGCCCCGAGCTCGTCCTGCTGTGCGACGTCTCCGGATCGGTCGCCGGATTCTCGAACTTCACCATGCTGCTGGTGCAGGCGATGAAGAGCCAGTTCTCGAAGATCCGGGTGTTCGCCTTCGTCAACGCGATCGACGAGATCACCGACCTGATCGAGGATGACGACGACCTGCAGCGCCGTATCCACGCCGAGGCGAAGATCACCAAGGGCCATTCGTCGAGCGACTATGGGCGCTCGCTTCGCGAGTTCGCCGTCGCATACCTCGACGCGATCACCTCGCGAAGCGCCGTGATCATCCTCGGCGACGCGCGCAACAACTACGGCTCCCCCGCTATAGATTCGCTCGCGGAGATCGCCGCGCGCTCTCGCCGCACCTTCTGGCTCAACCCGGAGCGGGCCGCATCCTGGGGTTCGGGGGATTCCGTCGCCCTGCAGTACGCGGAGATCGTCGAGATGCACGAATGCCGCACCGTCGAACAGCTCGGGCAGTTCGTGACCCGGCTGCTTCCGGTTTAGCTGGGCAGTCCTGCGATGATCTCGATCGAGCGGATGCGGCTGTCGAGGTTCGCGGACTGCGGCGCCAGGATGAGCTCGTCGGCCCCGGTGCTCTCGAGCAGCGACTCGAGTGCGGCATCCACCTGGTCGGGGGTGCCGACGGCCTGCCTGCGCTGGCGCGACGCCACGAATTCGAGCTCCGCCGTCGAGAACTCATAGGCGGCCGCCTCTTCGACGCTCACCGGGTCGGGCTTCTGGCCCTGCCGCATCCGCATGAAGCTGATCAGGCCCGGCTTGGCCTGGGCAGCGACCACATCGGGGTCGTCGTCGGCGATCAGGCCCACCGCGATCGCACTGTGCGGAGCGTCCAATTCTCCGGGCGTGAAGGTCTGCCGGTACAGGTCGAGCGCCGCCTCGGTGTTGTCACCGGAGAAATGGTGCGCGAAGGCGAAGGGCAGGCCGAGCGCGCCCGCCACCTGGGCGCTGTAGCCGCTCGAGCCGAGTAACCAGACCTGCGGGGAGTCCCCGCGACCCGGAACGGCGATGATCGAGGCGAGCGGGTTGTTCTCCGTCATCGAGCCCTCGAAGAATCCGAGCAGGTCGAGCAGGTCTCGCGGGAAGTCCTCTGCGGAGAGTCCCGCCTCGCTGCGACGCAGGGCCATCGCGGTTGCGCCGTCCGTGCCCGGCGCACGGCCGATACCGAGGTCGATCCGGTCGCCGTAGAGAGCGCGCAGAGTGCCAAACTGCTCGGCTACCACCAGTGGCGCGTGGTTCGGCAGCATGACGCCACCGCTCCCGACCCGGATGCGGTCGGTGCGCGCCGCGATGCCGGCGATCAGCACCGCCGGCGCGCTGGAGGCGATGCCCGGCATTCCGTGATGCTCGGCAACCCAGAAGCGTTCGAAGCCCAGCCGCTCGGCCTCCTGGGCAAGACGGATGCTGCCGGCGACGGCATCCGCATTCGTGCCGCCGAAGGGGCGGCTGGCCAGGTCGAGCACACTCAGCGGGATGGATCTCATGTCATCCGTAACGTATT